>DATEPR010000401.1:0-7871 GCA_035273045.1 Pseudonocardiaceae bacterium
TGGCGCTGACACTCCTGCGGCCGCCGGGCGAGATCGGCGCCGACGCGGCCGTCGGGTCGACGCAGCGGTTCGGCGTGCCGATGGGCTTCGGCGGCCCGCACGCCGGCTATCTGGCCGTGCGCGCCGGCCTGGAACGCAACCTGCCCGGGCGGCTGGTCGGGGTGAGCGTGGACGCCGACGGCACCATGGCGTACCGGCTCGCCCTGCAGACCAGGGAACAGCACATCCGGCGGGAGAAGGCCACCAGCAACATCTGCACCGCCCAGGTGCTGCTCGCCGTGATGGCGTCGATGTACGCGGTCTACCACGGGCCGGACGGGCTGCGCGCGATCGCCACCCGCACCCACCGGATGGCGGCGACCCTGGCCGAGGGCCTGCGCGGTGCCGGCATCGCGGTCGGCGAGGAGGCGTTCTTCGACACCGTGGTCGCCCAGGTGCCTGGCCGTGCCGCCGATGTCGTCGCGGCCGCCCGGGATCGCGGCGTCAACCTGCGGCCGGTCGACGCCGACCACGTGGGCGTCACCTGCGACGAAACCACCACCCGGAACCACCTGCGGCTGGTGTGGGACGCGTTCGGCGTCAGCGCCGACCCCGACCAGGTGGACGCCGCCACCGCCGACGTGCTCGGCCCGACCGGGCTGACCCGCACCAGCGAGTTCCTGACGCACCCGGTGTTCCACCGGCACCGCTCGGAGACGTCGCTGCTGCGCTACCTGCGTGCCCTGGCCGACAAGGACCTGGCGCTGGACCGCAGCATGATCCCGCTCGGCTCGTGCACGATGAAACTCAACGCCACCGCCGAGATGGAACCGGTGACGTGGCCCGGGTTCGCCGAACTGCACCCGTTCGCGCCGGCCGAGGACGCCGCCGGCATCCTGCGGATCGTCGCCGACCTGCAGGGCTGGCTGGCCGACATCACCGGCTACGACGCGGTCAGCCTCCAGCCCAACGCCGGCAGCCAGGGCGAACTGGCCGGCCTGCTGGCCATCCGCGCCTACCACGCCGGCCGGGGCGAACGGGCCAGGAACGTGTGCCTGATCCCGTCCAGCGCGCACGGCACCAACGCGGCCAGCGCGGTGATGGCCGGCATGCGGGTCGTGGTGGTGCGCTGCGACGACGGCGGCAACGTCGACATGGACCACCTGCGCGAGGTGGCCGGGCAGCACTCGGACGACCTGGCCGCCATCATGATCACCTACCCGTCGACGCACGGCGTGTACGAGGACACGGTGCGCGACGTGTGCGCCGTGGTGCACGACGCCGGTGGCCAGGTGTACGTGGACGGCGCCAATCTCAACGCCCTCATCGGCCTGGCCCGGTTCGGCCGGTTCGGCGCCGACGTGTCACATCTCAACCTGCACAAGACGTTCTGCATCCCGCACGGCGGCGGCGGTCCCGGTGTCGGCCCGATCGGGGTGCGCGCCCACCTGGCGCCGTACCTGCCCAACCACCCGTTGCAGCCGTCCGCCGGCCCGGCGACCGGCGTGGGTCCGATCAGCGCGGCGCCGTGGGGCAGCGCGTCGATCCTGCCGATCTCGTGGGCGTACGTGCGGATGATGGGCGCCGACGGCCTGCGCCGCGCCACGCTCACCGCGATCGCCGCGGCCAACTACGTGGCCCGCCGGCTGCACGAGCACTTCCCGGTGCTCTACACCGGCGTCGACCACGCCGGCGGCAACGGCCGCTTCGTGGCCCACGAGTGCATCCTGGACCTGCGCCCGATCACGAAGGCGACCGGCGTGACGGTCGACGACGTGGCGAAGCGGCTGGCCGACTACGGCCTGCACGCGCCGACGATGTCGTTCCCGGTCGCCGGCACGCTGATGGTGGAGCCGACGGAGAGCGAGGACCTGGCCGAGCTGGATCGGTTCTGCGACGCGATGATCGCGATCCGGGGCGAGATCGACAAGGTCAGCGCCGGCGTCTGGCCGGTGGACGACAACCCGCTGCGCAACGCGCCGCACACGGCCGCCGCCGTCGCGGGCAAGTGGAACCACCCGTACAGCAGGGAGGAGGCCGCCTTCCCTGCCGGCACCACCGGCCCGAAGGTGTGGCCACCGGTCCGCCGCATCGACGGCGCGCGGGGCGACCGCAACCTGATCTGCTCGTGCCCGTCGCTGGAGGCGTACACCGGATAGGGGGCGCCGCGGGAGACGGCGCCGGACTGGCCGATGCGGGCCGCCGCCCGGAGGGTGGCGCCGCACCTGGTTTACCGTGTCCGCCATGCACTGGCGCAGTGGTCAGTTCGCGGCGCTTCTGGTGGCCGGCGCCGTCGTGATGATCTTCATCGTGCTGCTGGTCAACCGGTAGCCGATCCGACGTGGGTGGCGTCGCGGACCGTGCCGACGTACTCCTCGACCATGTCCTCCAGCGCCACCACGCCGACCACGGCGCCGTCCGGCTGCACCGCCTTCGCCAGGTGGCTGTTGGACCGGCGCAGGGCGGTCAGCGCCTCGTCCAGTCGCGCGTCGGTGGGCACCTCGGGCAGGCCGCGCACCCGGGACCGGGGGACCGGTTCGGCCGGGTCGTCGTCGAGCAGGTCGAGGATGTCCTTCACGTGCAGGTAGCCGACCAGCCGGCCGTCGTCGGCCAGCAGCGGGAACCGGGAGAAGCCGGTCGTCTCGACGACGGCGGCGACCTCGCCGACCGACGGGCTCGCCGGCAGCGACGTCAGCCGGGACAGCGGCACCAGCACGTCGGCGACCGTGTGCGCGGCCGAGGACAGCGTCTGCTCCAGTCGCCGTGACTCCGGTCCCTCCAGCAGCCCCTCCTCGCGCGACTCCGCGATCAACGAGGCCAGTTCGTCGGTCGTGTACGCGTTGTCCAACTCGCCCTTCGGCCGTACCCGCAGCAGCCGCAGCACCCCGTTGGCCAGCGCGGTGAACAACACCAGCAACGGTTTCGTCGCCCGGCAGAAGGCGAAGTGCACCGGCACCAGCCACATCGCGGCCCGCTCCGGTCCGGCCAGCGCCAGGTTCTTCGGCACCATCTCGCCGAGCAGCGTGTGCAGCATCGTGACGATGCACAGCGCGATGGCGAACCCGACGACGTGCACCACGGCGTCCGGCACGCCGACCGCGGTGAACGGCCGCTCCAGCAGGTTGGAAACGGCCGGTTCGGCGAGCGCGCCCAGGCCCAGGGAGCAGACCGTGACGCCCAGTTGCGCACCGGCGATCAGCTGCGGCAGGTCGTGCCCGGCGCGGATCGCCAGCCGTGCCCTGGTCCGGCCCTCGGCGGCCAGTGACTCCAACCGGTCCCGCCGCGCGGTGATCACCGCGAACTCGGCACCGACGAAAAAGGCGTTGCCCAGCAACAACAACACAGTGAGGAAAAGGGACAGTCCAATGTTCACGCCGCCACCTCCGGGCCGTCCACCACAGTGGACAGTCGGAGCTGGGCGATCCGGTGGCGGTCCATCAGCATCACGGTGATCCGCCAGCCGTCCACCCTGACCTCGTCACCGACCTCGGGGATCCGCCCCAGCCGGGCAAGCACCAGCCCGGCGAGCGTCTCGTACTGGCCCTCCGGCATCCGGAAGCCGGTCGCCTCGGCCACCTCGTCGTCCCGCAGCAGGCCGGACACCAGCCAACTGGACCGGCCCAGCGGCCGCACCGGCGACGCCTCGCCCCTGTCGTGCTCGTCGCGCACGTCGCCGACGATCTCTTCGACCAGGTCCTCCATGGTGACCAGGCCGGCGGTGCCGCCGTACTCGTCGACCACGATCGCCACCTGCAGGCCCGACTCGCGCAGCCGTTCCAGCAGCACGTCCGAGGGCAGCGTCTCCGGCACGGTCGGCACCGGCATGGCCAGCGACGCCACCTGGGTCGTCGCCCGCCGGACCGCCGGCACGCCGAACACCTGCTTGACGTGCACGACACCGCGCACGTCGTCCAGGTCCCCGTCGTACACCGGGAACCGGGAGAACCCGGTCCGCACGCTGGCGGCGATCAGGTCCCGCACGGTGGCGCCGGTCGGCAGCGACTCGACCCGCACCCTGGGGGTCATCAGCTCCTCCGCGGTGAGATCGCCGAACCGCAGCGACCGGTCCAGCAGCGTGGCCGTGCCCGCGTCCAGCGTGCCCTGCTCGGCGGACGTGCGGACCAGCGAACCCAGCTCCTGCGGCGACCGGGCCGAGCGCAGTTCCTCGGCCGGCGCCACACCCAACTGGCGCACCACCCAGTTCGCCGACCGGTTCAACGCGGTGATCAGCCACACGAAGATAGTGGAGAACGTGGTCTGCACGCCGGCCACGGCCCGCGCGGTGCCCAGCGCGTGGGTGATGGCCAGGTTCTTCGGCACCAGCTCGCCGAACACCACCGAGAGGGTCGTGGCCAGCAGCAGCGCCAGGACGTAGCCGACCGCGCGGGCGGCGCCGCCGGACAGGCCGATCCGGTCCAGCACCGGCGCCAGCAGCCCGGCGATCGCGGGTTCGGCCAGGTAACCGGTGGCCAGGGTGGTGATGGTGATGCCGAGTTGGGCGCCGGACAGCTGGAACGACAGCGAACGGTGGGCCCGCGCGATCTGCTTCGCCCTGCGGTCGCCGACCTGCTCCAGGTGGCGTTCCACCTGGACGCGCTCCAGGGTGGTCAGGGAGTACTCGGCGGCGACGAACACGGATGCGCAGCCGGTCAGCACGATGACCGCGAGGACACCGAGCACGTTGAACAGGGGTCCGGTCACCTCGCGACTCCGTTCGCGCGGCGATCCGGGCTGGTATGGCCGCCGGGGCTGCACCCCGGCCGGCTATCGCCACCGGGTGATGGTGCGTTGCGCACCGAAGGAGTCACTCCTCACCAGACACGTGCAACAGGTCCTGAGCAGGTCGTACCGCCACAGGTGACGCCAGTCTAGCCGAGCCGGCACGCCGTCGTGGCGCTTCACCCCTCCGATTCGGCCTGTGGATTTCGCTCGTTCGCGGCGTACCGTTGGCCTGGTGAGAATGCGGAAGCGGCGGCGTCCGGTGCCGAGGGAGCCCGAGGAGCGTCGGGACATGGTGTCGGCCGAGCTGGACGCATTGTTCGGGCCGTCGCGCAAGCACATCCACGAGCGCAAGGAGTGGGTGGCGGTCGCCAAGGTCGACGACCACGAGGCCGGTGCCGGCCCGATCGACCTGGACTCCGGCGTCGTGCAGCTGCGCGGTGCGCGGGCCGCCGAGCCCACCAACTAGCGGAAACTCCCGTCCCGCAACAGGTCTACGCGCCCTGCCCGACGACCGTCCGCGCCCGGCCGGACACCGGCAGTCGCAGCACGCCGTGGATGTTCCGGGTCCGGCGCCGCACCGACCGCCCGGCCCGCAGCGTCGGGTAGCGCCGGAACAGCTCCCGCAGCGCGATTCCCGCCTCGATGCGGGCCAGCCCGGCGCCCAGGCAGTAGTGGATGCCGGCGGAGAACGCCACGTGCTCCCGGTTGTTCTGCCGGGTCGGGTCGAACACGTCCGGGCGGTCGAACACCTTCGGGTCGCGGTTGGCGCCGCCCAGCAGCAGCACGACACCCCCGTCGGCCGGCACGGCGACGCCGGCCACGGTGACCGGCTCGTGCGCGATCCGCATGGTGTGCTGCACCGGCGGGTCATGCCGCAGCACCTCCTCGACCAGGTCGCCGACCCGGTCCGGATGGTCCGCCAGCCAGGCTCGCGCGTCGGCGTTGTGCAGCAGTTCCAGCGCGCCGTTGCCGATCAGGTTGACCGTGGTCTCGAAACCGGCCACCAGCAGCAGTTCGGACGTGGCCAGCAGGTCGGTCTCGGTGACCGGCTCGCCACCGGCCGCCTCGGCCCGAACCAGGTCGCTCACGATGTCGTCCGCGGGCTCGCGCCTGCGCTGCGCCAGCAGCCGGGTGAAGAAGTCGTTCATCTCGCCCAGCGAGCGCTGTAGGTGCCGGTACTGCGTCAGGGTCCAGGTGCTGTCCAGGGACAGCGCGACGTCCGCGCCCCAGCGCAGGAACCGCGGGTAGTCCGAGTCGGGCACGCCGAGCAGGTCGCAGATCACCTGGATCGGCACCCGAGCGGCGAAGTCGCCGACCAGGTCGAACTCGTCGCGGCCGGCCAGTTCGTCCAGGAACCGGGTGACGACCTGCTCGACGCGGTCGTTCCGGTCGCGCAGCGCGCGGGGCGTGAACCAGGGCGCGACGAGCCGGCGCAGCCGGGTGTGCCGTGGCGGGTCGAGCGACAGGAACGACTCGTCGATCGGGTTGTGCGCCTTGCGGTCGGTGGTGGTCGCGCCGTCTTCGCCGGTGGTGCCGGCCTGCCATTCGTCGCGGCTCTGGCCGGCCGCGCCCTGCACGCCGAACCGGCTGTCCCGCAGGATCGTGTTGGCCAGTTCGTGGGACGCGGTGACGTGCACGCCCAGCTTGCTGCGACTCAGCTCGCCCCGCTCGCGGACCAGTTCGTAGAGCGGATACGGGGACGTGTTCGGGCCTCTGCTGAGCACCTTGGCCAGCGGGTCGCCGAGTGCGGCCTGGGCACGCAGGCCGGCCCGCCAGCCGAACATGGTCAGACCGGCCCGCAGATCCTGGCGCAGCGTCATCGAGTCCCTCCCCGGTGAACCCATGTTTGACGAACCTATCAGACTGCGCAAGAATCTCGCCAGCTAAGAGGAACGGCGGATGAGAGGGTGAGTGTGGTGGGGACGCTCCCGGAACGGGCCACCGAGGCCACGGCGGTGTCGCAGCGACTGTCCGACGCCGACCGCGAGCACGCGGTGGCGCTGCTCAACGAGGCGGTCGCGGACGGCCGGCTGACCTGGCCGGAGCACGCGGAACGGGTGGAACGGGCGTGGTCGGCCCGCACCCGGGACCAGCTCGCGCCGTCCATCGCCGACCTGGGTGTCGCCCCTCCGGTCCGGCCGCTGCGGGTCGTCGCGACCGCCAGCAAGATCGTGCGCCGCCCGGAACCGGGCCGGCGGATCGAGGCCCGCGCCCTGTTCGGCGCCGTCTACCTCGACCTGACCGAACTGCCGGACGGCGCGGAGCTGCACGTGGACGCCTCGTCCTTCGGCGGCAAGGTGGTGCTCACCGTCGGCGCGAACGCCAGGGTGGTCGACGAGGGCGACGCCGTGCTGGCCAAGCGGAAGATCCTGGTCGCCCCGCCGGAGACCGACGACGGCCCGCTGATCCGGATCACCGGGCGGAGCGCACTGGGGCATCTGAAGGTGCTGGGCCGCGGCCACCGCTGGTGGTAGTCGCGACCAGCCGGCCGGCGCCAACCGCCACCAGTTGCCCGCCCGCGGCCAGCAGGATCATCCCGGCCGGGCCGAGCAGCCCGGTCAGCGTGCCGCTCAGCGCCGAGCCCACCGCGAACATGCCGATCTTCAGGCTCACCCCGGTGGTGGCGACCTGGGCGAGCAGGTCGTCGGGGGAGTAGCGCTGCCGCGCGGCGAACACCGCCGGCAGCGTCGGACCTTCGGCGAAACCGGCCAGCACGGCCAGCGCCAGCGTCAGCGCCACGGTCGGCATCACCGCCATGGTGCCCAGCAGCACGCCGTACGCCGCCACGGTCACGTACACCACCCGTTCCGGCGCGATCGCGCGCAGCCGGGGGCCGACCGCCAGGATGCTCAGCACCCCGCCGCACTCGAACGCCGTCCACAGGTAGCCGGCCGACGCCGATCCGGTGCCCAGCGCGGCCATCCGGCCCGGCAACGCCACCACGAGCAGGCCGACACAGCCGTAGCTGACCGCGCTGACCAGCGTGGCCGCCCGCAACGGCGGCGTCCGGACCAGATGTGTCAGGCCGGCCCGCGCCACCCGCAGCAGCGCCGGTCGCCGCGGCTGCCGGTCCACCACCCTGGCCCGCAGGAACAGCGTGGCCACCGCGCCGCACAGCGCGACCAGTCCGACCGCGAGCACGGCGGCGCCCGGGCCGAGGGTGGCGGCGA
>DATEPR010000402.1:0-18435 GCA_035273045.1 Pseudonocardiaceae bacterium
CGTCGTGCTGTTCACCGCGGAACCCAGCACGCCGGACCACGACGCCCTGCGGCTGCTGTCCGTGATCGGACTCCAGCAGTTGAGCGAACGCTGAAGCGCCCACCGGAACGTCCGGTGGGCGCTGCGACGGCACGGTTCAGACCAGGCGACCGCCCTTGAACCGCCACCGGATGAACGGAACCCGCATCGGTCCGTTGCCGGTCAGCCACACCAGCAGCCAGATCACGGCGAAGTCGATGACGAACGGCGCCGCCGGGACCGCGCCGGGCAGGCCGGGCACGATCGGGACCCGCACCAGCTCCCACAGCAGCACGCCTTCCGTCACGCCCGTGAGCAGGCCGAACAGCGTGGGCCAGTCCTTCTCCCAGCGCCACTGCATGAGCACGTGGTAGATGATCTCCCAGCCGATGCCGAGCACCGCGACCGCCGCCAGCACGACGAACGTGGCCCGGTAGCGGTCACCGATCGGGCCACCCATCGGCAGCAGCGGCGTGAGCCATGCGGTCACGACGCCGCCGACGACGGCGAGCAGGAAGATCCGCGTCTGGATACGCCCGAACAACGTCGGTGTCATGCCGATCCAACCCTCTCACTTGACCTGTGCGCCACGTGCCCACCGCAGCCACTGCGCGCTGGAGCGCAGCGGCCCCATCTTCCTGGCGTAACCGCGGTACGCCAGGTCGTCGGCCACCTCCTGGGCGGAGATCTGCAGGCCGAGGAACGTGTCCACGCCGGGGAAGTTGCCGCCGTAGGACGCCGTGCCGGTGACGTAGATCCGGCCGGTGCCGTTGTCCGCGCCGCGCAGTTCGAAGGTCCGCTCGACGTCGAGCCTGCCTAGCCAGTTGCGGCGGGCGCCGGCGTGCGTCAGCAGGTCGTTGAGCACCTTGTGCTTGGTGACGTCGGGTTCCAGGCCGGTGCAGTCGATGACGTAGTCGGCCTGCACCTCCTGCTCCGGCTGGTCCGGCGTGGGCGGCTTGAGCGTCCCGTGCACCATGCCGCCCTCCAGCCGCAGGTTGCCCAACATGCCGGCCAGTGGCTGGTACCAGCCGGCCCGCCTGCCCTCCCGCAGGTAGTACTGCCACATCGCGCGCAGCGGGGTCGTGGTGCCCTCGATCTGGTCGTACGCGTCGGCCAGGTCCGGACCGTCGAGCCGGCGCATGCGGGCCTTCAGCTGGCCGCCCCAGGACGACTTCGGGTAGTTGAAGCCCTGGTACGCCCAGCCGTGCCCGCCCGGCCGGCGCGACCACGGGTGCGGTCCGTGCGCGCCCCGCGTGTAGTTGCGGAACAGGTGCAGGATCTGGGTGTGCGCGTTCTTGCAGTACATCTCGGTGATGAGCCGTTGCAGGATCGCCGACGCCGTGATGCCGCTGCCCCGCACCAGCACCGTGCCCGGCCTGCGGCGCAGCGACGCGTACACGTGCTCGTGGTTCTCGTAGCCGTTGACCACGTGGTGGTAGTCGTTGGACTCCTCGCGCAGCTGTTGCAGGTCGGGCAGGAACCGCACGCCCGGGTAGCCGACGGCGACGTGCACGTCCCTGGACCGGAACACCTGCGGCATGGCGTTGTCGTCGAACGGCGTCAGCACGGTGAAGTAGCCGCCGCCGGCCCTGGGCCGGATCGTGTACACCTGGCCCCGCACCAGCATGTCCCAGTAGCCGATGCGGTCCGCCTCACGCCGCAGGTTGCGGATCATGTCGTTCAGCACCGGCGTGTAGAAGTCGGCGAACACCGGTTCGATCAGCACCTGCGTCAACGGCTTCAGCGACCGGTTCTGGAACGCCTCCTGCACGGCGAACGACGGGAATCCCCAGATGTTGTCCGGGCGGGACTGCGAGTCCGACCGGAGCCTGCGGTCCAGCCCCAGCTGCGACACCCTGGTCAGGTACTGGTACGTCTGCCACGGAGCGTCCAGATTGGACAGTACCCGGATGTCGGCCGCCGGGACCGCGCCGGCGATCCGCAGGTAGTCCACGGTGATGAACGACCCCATGCCGCCGCCGACGCTGATGATCGGGTAGTCCTGCATGGCCAGTCCGGCGTTGGTGACCATCTCGTCCGTCCACACGCTGGTGTTCTCCAGCAGCGGCGGCAGTCCACCGCCCGTGGGCGGGTGCAACCCGGGCGGCCACACGACGTTCGACGTGCCCTCGGTGTCCGTTGTGGTGGTACTTGTCATCCGGGTCTCCTCACCCCGTCGGCTTCCGTGAACGTCCGTGGCTGCCCCGCCTAGGCATAGAACTCCATGTTGGCCATCATTCCGGCCTCCTCGTGCTCCAGCATGTGGCAGTGGCACACGTACGTGCCGGTCTCGGAGCCGTTGATGACGACCTGCACCCGCACGGTCGAGCCGGCCGAACACAGCACCGTGTCCTTCCAGCCGCTCTCCCACGGCTGGGGCGGCGCCCCGTCGCGGTCCAGCACGCGGAACTTCACGTGGTGCAGGTGGAAGGCGTGGTCCACACCGCCGAAGTCGGTGTCGATGTTCTTGATGGACCAGATCTCCGACGTGTTCAGCCGCATCCGGAAGTCGATGCGGTCCATGTCGTAGACCTTGCCGTTGATGTAGCTCTCGATGGTGTCGAAGTTGGTGCTCAGCACCACCTCGCGGGTCGCGGCCACCGGCGGTGCCGGTTCCATCGGCCGCATCCGCCTGGGCACCCTGCTGGTGTCGTGGGCGTGCCGGTCGACGTCGAACCGCAGGATCGGGCCGCGGGTCTCGTTCAGCGTCACGTGGCTGCCCAGGCGGTACCGGGAGAAGTCGACGATCAGGTCGGCACGTTCCGCCGGTGACAGCACCAGCTTGGTCAGCGGCACCGGTGCGGGCAGCAGGCCCTGGTCGGAGGCGATCTGGAGCATCTCGGCGCCACCCAGGTCGAGGGTGAGCACGCCGTGGTTCGACCCGTTCAGCAGGCGGATCCGGTACTTGCGCGCCGCCACGCGGAAGAACGGCTGTGGCCGCCCGTTGACCAGGATCGTGGGACGGTCGAAGTCGAAGAAGTCGTAGGTGAGCACGCCGCTGTCGTCGAAGGTCGACTCGGCGAGCATGATCGGGACGTCGTACTCGTCGCGGGGCAGGTGCAGGCTCCGCTCGAAGTCGTCCTCCACGATGTAGAAGCCGTGCAGGCCGTGGTACACGTGCTGGGCCACCAGGGGGTGGTTGTGGTCGTGGTACCACATGGTCTGGGCCGGCCACGAGTTGTCGTACACGTAGGTCCTGGACTCGCCGGGCGCGAACGTGTTCATCGGCTGGCCGTCGTTGAACGGGGTGACGTGGCTGCCGTGCAGGTGCACGGTGGCCGCGTCGGGCAGCTGGTTGTCGAACGTGACCCGCACGGTGCGGCCGGACCGCGCCCGGATCGTCGGGCCGACGAACGTGCCGTCGTAGGTGAGCAGGTCGCTCGGCACGCCGGGCACCAGCTCCACCTTCGCCGGCCGCATCGCGATGCGGTAGTTGTCGGTGCCGAACAGCGACCGCATCGGCCGCAGCTCGGCCGGCACGATCATCGGCATGGTGAACGGCGTGCCGGTGAAGCCCTTCTGGGCCGGCACCGCCGAGTCGTCCATCACCATCGGACCGTGGTGCGCCGGCGCCACCGAGCCGGACATGGCGGACATGTCCATGCCAGCCATGTCCGGCGCCCGGACCGCGCCCGCCACCTTGGTTCCGACCGGAATCAGCAGCGCGCCGGCCCCCGTGCTCACCGCGAGGGTGAGCAGTTTCCTCCTGTCGAGCATTGCCCCTCCGCTTCGTTTCCGGCCGAACGGCTCAGCCGACGTTGACCGGCGCGTTGTGGTACGCGGCGAGCAGCCACTCGCCGTCCTGCTTCACCGCCACCCACGTGGCCCGGATCGAGTTGGCCGGGGTGACCTCGTCGTCGTCGCCGTACAGCACGCCGCCCTTGGTCACCAGCACGGCGACGTCCGGGGTGAGGAAGCGGGCGGACAGCGGCTCACCGAACACGCGGCTGCCCTGGTAGGGGCCGGCGAACGCCTGCGTCATGAACGCGGTGATGTCGTCCCGGTTGTCCAGGTACACACCGGGCAGCACCATCGTGCCGTCCGCGGTGAAGACCTCGCCGAACGCGGTGCCGTCGTTGTTCGCCCATGCCTTCACGATGCGCTGGGGAACCTCGCGGACCGCGGTCACGTCGTCTGCTGTGGGGTGCGTCGGGTTGTCGGACATCGGTCTCCTCGTTCCGGGCGTCGGCGTGACGTCGGGCTTGGACGTCACCGCCCGTCATTCTTCGCCCGCCGGTCGGGGGCGATCGACTTCGTCGTTGCTGAGCTGCCGGCGTCCGGAGTGGACTCGCCGTGGTGCGCAATCGAGGAAACGCGGTCGTCCGCGGGTGTTCGCCACGCTGGTCACACGGCAGGCGGTGCCGACGACGAAGGGCAGTGTGCGATGACCGACTTGAGTGCCACCGGGGCGCGGGCCGGGCGGCGGGAATGGCTCGGGCTCGCCGTGCTGGTGCTGCCGACCCTGCTGGTGTCCGCCGACGTGTCCGTGCTGTTCCTGGCCCTGCCGAAGCTGAGCATGGCGCTGGGCGCGGACACCACGCAACAGCTGTGGATCGTGGACATCTACGGGTTCACGCTGGCCGGGTTCCTCGTCACCATGGGTTCGCTGGGTGACCGGATCGGGCGGCGCAGGCTGTTGCTGTGGGGGGTGGCCGCGTTCGGCGCCGCGTCCGTGGTCGCCGCGTTCTCCACGTCACCGCAGATGCTGATCGCCGCGCGGGCGGTGCTGGGCATCGCGGGAGCCACGCTCGCGCCGTGCACGCTGTCGTTGATCAGCAACATGTTCCACCGGCCGAACGAACGCAACCTGGCGGTGGGGGTCTGGACGAGCTGCTTCGTCGGCGGCATGGCGATCGGCCCGCTGGTCGGCGCCGCGCTGCTGTCGGTGTTCTGGTGGGGGTCGGCGTTCCTGGTGGGCGTGCCGATCATGGTGGTGGTGCTGGTCCTGGTGCCGTTGCTGCTGCCCGAGTACCGCGCCGCCGAGCGCACCGGCCGGCTGGACCCGGTCAGCGTGGTCCTGGTGCTGGGCACCGTGTTGCCGCTGGTGTACGGCCTGAAGGAACTGGTCAAGGTGGGTGCTCAGCCCGTGCCGCTGCTCGCCCTGGCCGTCGGTCTGGTGCTCGGCCTGCTGTTCGTCCAGCGGCAGCACCGGCTGGCCACTCCACTGCTGGACCTGCGCCTGTTCGGCAACCGCACGTTCCGCACCGCGCTGGTGCTGATGCTGGTGTGCAGTGCCGTGCTCGGCGGCGTGTACCTGCTGGTGTCGCTGGACCTGCAACTGGTGCACGGCCTGTCGCCGCTGCGGGCCGGGCTGTGGCTGCTCGTCCCGATCGGCTGCGCCACGGTCAGCTCGCTGGCCGCGCCCGTGCTGGCCGGCCGGTTCCGGCCGAGCGCCGTCGTGGTGGGCGCCATCGGGGTGACCGTGATCGGCCTGCTGGTCCTCGTGTTCGGCGATCCCGGCACGCATCTGGGGGCGCTCGTCGCCGGCTTCAGCGGCCTGAACCTGGGCATCGTGCCGATCGTCGTGCTCACCACCGGCCTCACCCTGGGGGCGGTGCCACCGGAACAGGCCGGTGCCGCGTCCGGGGTGTCGGAGACCGGCGGTGAGCTCGGCTTCGCGCTCGGCGTCGCCGTGCTGGGCAGCCTGAGCACACTCGTCTACCGCACCCAGGTCACCTACTCGCTGCCCACCGGCACCGGCGCCGCCACGACACGGTCGGCGACCGACAGCCTCGCCGGCGCCACCGCCGACCGGCTGCCGGCGGCCGTGCTGCACGTCGCCAGGGCCGCGTTCTCCACCGGACTGACCGTGGTGGCGGGGGTCAGCGCAGCCGTGCTGGTCGTGCTGGCCGTCACCGCCGCCGTGCGGCTGCGCCACCTGCCGGCGGCCGGACCGGACGAGCCGGGCACGGCACCCGAACAGCAGCCCGTCGCCGCGGCGTCAGGTCAGTGAGCCGGCATTACCGAAGATGCGACCGGCGTTCGCCGGATGCCAAGGTCTTCAGTGTTCCACCCGTATCAACTCGCACAGGCCCTGAGTTTCGGCCGCCCTCCCAAGGAGAACACATGGACGTCACCGATGCGCAGCCACGGACGAAACTCGCCCGTGCGGCGACGGAATTGGTGCCCCTGCTGAAGAAGAACGCGCTCGACGCCGAGGAGAACCGCCGCGTTCCCGAGGACACCATCGGCGCGCTGGCCGACGCCGGCCTGCTGAAGCTGCGCCTGCCGGTCCGCTACGGCGGCTACGAGGCCGACATGACCACCGTGGTCGACGTGATCTCCGAACTGGCCCGCGGCTGCGGTTCCACCGGCTGGACCACCGCGGTGTGGACGATCAGCGCGTGGATGGTCGGCCTGTTCCCGGACGAGGTGCAGGACGAGATCTTCAGCGTCCCGGACGTGCGGGTGTGCGGCATCATCAGCCCCACCGCGATCGCCGCGCCCGTGGCCGGCGGCTACGTCGTGAACGGCAAGTGGGCCTTCAACACCGGCGCCCAGCAGAGCCACTGGAACACCAACGCGGCCGTCATCGCCCACCCGGACGGCCAGTTCGAACCGGTCATGGTCGCCATCCCCACGTCCGACCTGGTGGTCGTCGACGACTGGTTCACCGCCGGCCTGCGCGGCTCGGGCAGCGTCAGCACCGTCGCCAAGGACGTGTTCGTGCCCGCCAACAAGGTGCTGTCCATGGGCCCGGTGCTCCAGGGCATCCACAAGTCGGTGCTCAACGCCGACCGCCCCATCTACAAGGCGCCGTTCATGCCGACCGCGTGCGCGACCGTGGCCGCGTCCGCGCTGGGCCTGGCGAAGGCCGCCAAGGACGCCTTCTTCGAGCGCCTGCCCGGCCGGAAGATCACCTACACCAACTACGAGAAGCAGAGCGAGGCGCCGATCACCCACCTCCAGGTGGCCGAGGCGCAGACGAAGATCGACGAGGCCGAGTTCCACGCCTACCGGTCGGCGTCCATGTTGGACAGTTACAACGCGACCGGACAGCAGTGGACGCTGGAGGAGCGGGCCAGGGCGCGGCTGGACCTGGGCGCGGTGTGCCAGCGCACCAAGGAGGCCGTGGACATCCTGAACACCGCCAGCGGTGGCTCGTCCATCTACAACACGGTGCCGATCCAGCGGATCGAGCGGGACGTGCAGACGCTGAACCTGCACGCGATCATGCACCCCAACACGAACCTGGAACTCTACGGCCGCGTGCTGTGCGGCCTGGAACCCAACACCCACTACATCTGACCGGACAGCGGCCGGCGGCTCGCAGCACATGAGGAGGTGACACGCGGTGGACCGGGTTCACGACCGCGTCGTCGTTCTTGGCGGGAGCATGGGCGGGCTGCTGGCCGCACGGGTGCTCTCCGAAGTGTTCACCGACGTTCTCGTGGTGGACCGGGACACGCTGACCGGTGTCAGCGGCTACCGGCGTGGCGTGCCACACGGCCGCCACGCCCACGGCCTGGTGGCGAAGGGCCACCAGATCCTGGAACGCCAGTTCCCCGACCTCACCGGCGACCTGATCGCGGCCGGTGTGGTGCCCGGGGACTTCAACGGCGACATCCGCTGGTACGTCAACGGCCAGCGGCTGGCGCCCAGCACGTCCGGCCTGATCTCGGTGCCCGCCACCCGGCCCGTGCTGGAACACCAGGTGCGGCTGCGGGTGCAGCGCATCCCGAACGTCACGTTCCTGGAGCGGCACGACATCGTCGGCCTGGCGACCACCGCCGACGGCCGGCGGGTCACCGGCGCGCGGGTGCGTCCCCAGGGCGGCGCCGAGCAGGTCATCGAGGCCGACCTGGTGGTCGACTCCACCGGCCGCGGTTCCCGCACCCCCGCCTGGCTGACCGAACTCGGCTTCGCCCGACCGGAGGAACAGAAGATCAAGATCGGCCTGGCCTACACCACCAGGCACTACCGGCTGGACGCCGACCCGTTCGGTGACGAACTGGCGTTCATCCCGGCGCCGACGCCCGTCTACCCGAGGGGCGCGTTCTTCTACCGGCTGCCCGGCGCGGGCAACCGCGTCGAGTTGTCGCTGACCGGGATGCTCGGCGACCACCCGCCGACCGACCCGGCCGGGTTCACCGAGTTCGCCCGCAGCCTCCCGGTGCCGGAGATCTACGAGTCCATCAAGGACGGTGAACCGCTCGACGACCCGGTGATGTTCCAGTTCCCGGCCAGCACGTGGCGGCACTACGAGCGGCTGACCGACTTCCCGGAGCGGCTGCTGGTCATGGGTGACGCGGTGTGCAGCTTCAACCCGCTGTACGCGCAGGGCATGACCGTCACCGCGATGGAGTCGCTGGTACTGGAGCGCCACCTGCAGCGCGGCGGCATCCCGGAGCCCCGCGCGTTCTTCCGGGACATCGCCCGCGCCATCAAGACGCCGTGGGACTTCTCCGCCGGCGCCGACCTCGGCTACGCCGGCGTCGAGGGCCGCAGGACCCTGATGATCCGGATGGCCAACGCCTACGTGGCCCGGTTGCAGCAGGCCGCCGTGCACGACCCGGTGCTGACCAACGCTTTCATCCGCGCCGCCGGCCTCATCGACCCGCCGCAGGCGCTGATGAAGCCGAGCAACATCGTCCGCGTGCTCCGCTCCCGCACGCCAGCGCCGGCCTCCGTACCGGCCTCCCCGCAGGCCCCCGACCTGCCGAAAGCCGCCTGACCTCCCCACTCGTGAATGGTGCGACCATGCGTCCTTTCCGTATCGACGTCCCGCAGTCCGATCTCGACGACCTGAACCGGCGGCTCGACGCGACCCGGTGGCCCGGTGAGATCCCCGGTGTCGGCTGGAGCCGGGGCGCCCCGCTGGACTACGTCAAGGAACTCGCCGAGTACTGGCGGCACTCCTACGACTGGCGCGCCGCCGAGGCGCGACTCAACCAGTTCCCCCAGTTCGTCACCGAGATCGACGGCACCGACGTGCACTTCCTGCACGTCCGGTCACCGCACGAGAACGCCACCCCGATCATCCTCACCCACGGCTGGCCCGGCTCGTTCGTCGAGTTCGTCGACGTCATCGGCCCGCTGACCGACCCGGCCGATCCGGCGGACGCTTTCCACGTCGTCGTCCCGTCCATCCCCGGATACGGGTTCTCCGGTCCCACCAACGACACCGGCTGGAACCTGAAGCGGGTCGCGCGGGCCTGGGCCGAGCTGATGAGCCGGCTGGGCTACGACCGGTACGTCGCGCAGGGCGGCGACTGGGGCAGCCCCATCTCCCTGGAACTCGGCCTGGCCGACCCGGAGCACGTGATCGGCGTGCACGTCAACATGTTCGTCACGTTCCCGCCCGAGGACCCGGCCGCGTTCGCCGGCCTGACCGAGTCGGACATGGCGCGGCTGGAGTTCGCCGGCGGCTTCGTCCAGGACGGCATGGGCTGGCAGAAGATCCAGTCCACCCGGCCGCAGACGCTGTCCTACGGCCTGACCGACTCGCCGGTCGGCCAGCTCGCCTGGATCGTGGAGAAGTTCAAGGAGTGGACCGACTCGGAGAAGGTGCCCGAGGACGCGGTGTCGCGCGACCACATCCTGACCAACGTGATGATCTACTGGCTCACCGGCACGGCCGGCTCCAGCGCCCAGCTGTACTACGAGTCGGCCCACGGCGACGCCGAGTTCGCCAAGACGTGGGGCGGCCCGTGGCCACTGGCCATGCCGGCCGCGGTGGCGTTCTTCCCGAAGGACGCGGTGCGCCCGATCCGGTCCTGGGCGGAGCAGATCCTGCCCACGCTGAGCCAGTGGACGGAGTTCGACGAGGGCGGCCACTTCGCCGCCCTGGAGCAGCCAGAGCCGCTGGTGGCCGACATCGCCAAGTTCACCCGCTCGTTGCGCGCCTGAGCCTCCCGCAGGCGAACCGGCCCCGGACCGAACGGTCCGGGGCCGTTGGCCTATGAGGGGCCCGAATCCAAGTCAACGCGACGGAGCCCACTGCGAGACACGACGTACAGGAACGGGCCCGTTGCGGAACAGGCGGCCGTGAGCTTGTCGAGGACGGCGATGTACAGCTGGGCCATCTCCGCCGCGCGAAGGTTTCCACTGGTCAAGCAGAATGCCCGCACGCGATGCTCGACGAGGGCCGCACGTTCGGCTGGACGGTAGCGGATCCGCTCGTCCTTCATGAGCACGACCCATCCCTCGCGGCCAGCGCGGGTCAGCCAATCGACATCGGCGATGGTCTCGTCAGCTGGAATGCCGTACACCTCCGCGAGCGTCCGCAGGCGCAACCCAGCGGCACGGAGAAGATCCGAGACCTGTCGACGGCCAAGGCTGCGATCAAGGAACAGCCCTGGCAGGCCGTCGGGGTGCCCGGTCGCCATGTCACGCCGCGGATCGCGTCGCGATGCGTACCGCGTCCTCCAGGTGGTCGCGTGGAATGCCGTATTCGTCCGCCACCACGTTCAGCGGCTCGCCCGCACGGAACAAGCTCAATGCGTCGTCGAGGCGAGCGCCGCCATGGGCGAAGATCGGCTGGCCGAATCCACGGTCGGGATCGACCACGATCTCGGCGACCTCATACGCGGGCAGCCTGATCAGGCGCACGTAGCCGTGCTCGTCGAACTCCAAGCGCCGGAGGTAGGCGGCCACGACCTCGTTGAACACTCGCTGACCGTTGCGAACGACCACCAGATCACGGGCCGCGCGAACCAGGTCTGGGTCCTCGGTCATCTCGGCGTAGTCGAACAAGATCTCGGCACCGTCGGTGTACAGCCGTCGACTCGCCAAGGCATGGGACAGCCCGATCTGTGCGTCGAGCTGCTCCAGAGCCGGGCGAATGCGTTGCATCGGCACACCGCTGCGACGGATCGCCGTCAGTACTGCCCCCTCAGCCAACCCGATGAAGGGGATGATCGGCAGCCGCACGGCGCGGCGGGTCACCGTGGTGAGGATCGGCGCGCCAACCACCTCCCGCCGCCCCGGCGGGCGGTTCCGGTAGCCGTGTGCCCACGAGTTCAACGTGCTCGTCGGAACGTCCAGGTAGCGTGCTGCCTCAGGCACTGTGTAGAGCGCCGTGGCGAATCGATCAAGGGTGCCGTCATCGACAACGCTCACCCCACATCACCACCCTTCCGATCCGACCACAGGCTCACCCAATTATCCCGGTCCAGCCATGCGACACCACGCACGACACACTGGCCGACCCATTGTCCACTCGGTGAGCTACCCGGGCGTACGAAAGCGGCGTGCACACCGGGCACGCCGCTTCGTTCCCTGCGTCAGATGGTGTCGAGGGCGGCGTCGGGGTCGGCCGACACCGCGGTGAGGATGTGGGTGAAGTCGGCCACCAGGGACTGGATGGTGGTGGCGTCGAACAGGCTGTTCTTGAACGCCACGTGGCCGAAGACGTCGCCGTTGTGGTCCAGGTTCAGGGTCCACAGGCCGCCGTCGGGGATGTCCGAGCACAGCTCCTGGGCGCGCGTTCGGTAGCGGATCTCGGTGTACTCCAGGTCGCCGATCAGTTCCCGGTCCAGCAAGTGCGGGTACGGGAAGACCTGGAACACGCACGGCGCGTGCCGGTCGTCCATGCCGGGCGCCATCAACGTCGGGGCCTCACCGAGGATCATCGGCATGTCGTGGGCGTAGGACTCCAGGCAGGACCGGCGCACGCGGGTGAACACGTCGCGGAACGTGCGGCAGCCGGACAGGTCCGTGCGGACCGGCAGGAAGTTGAAGAACGACCCCACCGTGTTCTCGAACTCGGGTCCGCGGCCGGGCGAGAACGTCGGCACCACGATGTCCGTCGTTCCGCCGGACATGCGCTGCACGAACACCTTGTACGCGGCCAGCAGCACCATGAACGGCGAGCCCCGGTTGGCCTTGGCCATCGCCAGCGCCGGGTTGACCACCGAGCCGGGGATGACGAACCGGTGCATGGCGGTCGTCTGCTCCAGGCCGGCCGATCTCGGCTTGTCCGTCTTCAGCGTGTAGATGGCGCCGCCGTCGAGCTGCCGGCGCCAGAATTCCTTCGACGCGCCCAGCGTGGCGTACGTCGCCTTCTCCGCTTCCGCGTAGTCGCCGTACTGGCCGGCTTCGGGCAGTTCCGGCCGCTCGTAGCCGCGGCGCACGGCGTACAGGGTGGACAGGTCGCGCATGATGAGCCGCATCGACCAGCCGTCGGTGGACGTGTGGTGGGCCATCAGCACCAGCACGGCGTCGGTGTCGTCGAACCGGCCGACGATGGCGCGCAGCAGCGGCACCTCGGTGGCCGGGATGGTGTCGGCCTCGACGTCGATGAGCAACTGCTCGGCCGCCGCGTCCCGCTGGCCGGCGGGCAGCGCGCCCAACTCGCGGACCTCCAGTTTCACCGGCTGCGGCGCGAACACCTGCTGGTATTTCTCCTCACCCCGCACCACGATGGTGCGCAGCGACTCGTGCCGCACCACGACGGCGTCCAGCGCGGCCTGCAGGTCAGCCAGGTCGATCCGGCCGCCGATCCGCCAGCCGTGCACGATGTGGTACCGGGGACCGAACGGTCCCTGCTCGTCGCCCTGGTCGAAGATGCAGACGAACTCCTGGTTGAACGAGAGCGGCGCGACCCGCACCGCCGTGGGTGATGCCCCTGGGTTGGTCATGGTGGGCGAACCTCCGTTGTCCCTTGACAAATCTCAGGCCAGTTCGCCGGCCAGGCCGGCGACGGTTCCCGCGTCGAACAGCGCCACGATCGGCAGCGTCGTGCCGGTGACCTCCTGGATCCGGTTGATGAGCCGCATCGCCAGCAGCGACTGGCCGCCCAGTTCGAAGAAGTCGTCGTCGATGCCGACCGACGGCACGCCCAGCACCTCGGCGAACAGGTCGCACAGCAGCCGTTCGGTGTCGTTCCGCGGGCCGTTGTCGTGCGAACCGGTCGCGGCGGGTGGCTCGGGCAGCGCCCTGCGGTCCAGTTTTCCGTTGGGGGTCAACGGAAGCTGGTCCAGCACGACGAACGTGTCCGGCACCATGTAGCCGGGCAGCCACTCCTTGGCGGTGGCGCGCAGCGCGTCCAGGTCGACGTCGCCGGCGACGTACCCGACCAGCCGTTTGGTGCCGTCGTCCGCCGGTTTCGCCAGGACGGCCACGTGGGCGACGCCGGGGACCTTCGCCAGGGTGCTCTCCACCTCCTGGAGTTCCACCCGGAAACCGCGGATCTTCACCTGGTCGTCGGCCCGCCCGGCGAAGTCGATCAGGCCGTCCGGCGTCCAGCGGCCCAGGTCGCCGGTGCGGTACATCCGGTCGCCCGGCTCGCCGAACGGGTCGGCGACGAAGCGTTCCGCGGTCAGGTCGGGCCGGCCGACGTAGCCCCTGGCCAGCCTCGGCCCCGCCACGTACAGCTCACCGGTCTCGCCGACCGGCACCTGGCGCAGCTCCGCGTCCAGCACGTACACCCGGATCGTGTCCATCGGCCGCCCCACCGGCACGGTCGGGCCGGGCGTGAACGGCGCCGTCATGGGCGAGTTCGTGGTGAACAGGGTCGACTCGGTCGAGCCGTACATGGCGCGCACCACGATGTCCGGGCACGCCCGCAGCACCTTGTCCACAGAGGACGGAGCGATGACGTCGCCGCCGGTCATCACCTCACGCACCCCGGCCAGTACGTCCGGCGCCTCCTCGGCGATCACCCGGAACAGCCCGGCCGTCAGGTGCACCGCCGTGATGCCGTGTTCGGCGATGAGCCGGCGCAGCGTGGCGACCTCCAGGTCGCCGGGTGGCGCCATCACGGTGTGACCGCCGTGCAGCAGCGGCACCCACAGCTCGTAGTTGGACACGCCGAACGCGTACGGGGCCACCATCAGCACCCGCTGGTGCCGGCCGCTGTCCCAGCAACTGTCCAGCATCAGCCCCAGCGCCGCGCGGTGCTCCACACCGACGCCCTTGGGCTGGCCGGTGGAGCCGGACGTGTACATGACGTACGCCAACTGGTCCGGCCGGACGGCGACGGCGGGATCGGTGGCCGGCGACGCGGCCAGCTCGGGGTCGTCGTCGACGATGACCACCTTGGCGCCGCGTGGCAGCCCGGTGTCGGCGGTGGCCCGGTCGGCCAGCAGCACCCGGCAGCCGGACTGCCCGATGATCCACTCCATGCGTTCCATCGGGTAGGCGCTGTGCAGCGGCAGGAACGCGGCGCCCGACTTCACGGTCCCGACGAGCGCGACGGCCAGGTCGGCGGTCCGGGCCATCAGGATCGCCACCGGTTCGGCCGGCCCGACCCCCAGGTCGAGCAGCCGGCGGGCGAGCTGGTTGGCCCGGCCGTCCAGTTCCCGGTAGGTCAGGTCGACGCCGCCGGACGTCACCGCGACGGCATCCGGCGTCCGCGCCACCTGCTCGGCGAAGCGCTCCGGAATCGAACCAGCGGTCATCGTGTGCTCCAATCGGGGTCGCGCTGGGCGGTGAAGGTGACCGGGAGGCTGCTGTAGCCGCGCAGGAAGGTCGAGTAGATCGGCTCCGGCCCACCCCGCAGCTGGACGTCGTGCGCGGTGCGGCGCAAGGCGTCGACCACGGCGGTCACCTCGGTGCGGCCCAGGTAGGCGCCGAGGCAGAAGTGCGGGCCGAAGCCGAACGCCAGGTGCCGGTTGGGATTCCGGTTCAGGTTCAGCGTGTCCGGGTCGGTGAACACGGCGTCGTCGCGGTTGGCCGACGGCAGCCAGACGGTCACGATGTCGCCAGCCCGGATGGTGGCGTCGCCGATGGTGACGTCGGTGACCGCGGTGCGGCCCAGGTGCAGCGCGGGGGAGTTCCACCGCAGGATCTCGTCCACGGCGGTGGCCAGGTCGGCGTGGCCGTCGCGGAGCGCCCGCCACTGGTCGGGGAACGTGGCGAAGTTCAGCACCGCCGCCGTCATCGCCAGCCGGCTGGTCTCGTCACCGGCCAGGACCAGTCCGTAGCAGTTGAGGACGATCTCCTCCTCGGTCAGCGGCTCGCCGTCGATCCGGCAGTTGATGAGGGCGGTGACGACGTTGTCCTCCGGCTCGGCCCGGTAGTGCCGGCACAGGTCGGTGAAGTACACCAGCAACTGGTTGCGGGCCAGCCACACCTGTTTCGGTGACTGGTGGGCCTGGTCCGAGGACAGCGCCTGCTTGCTCAGCCGCAGCAGTTCCGCCTGGTCGGCCTGGGGAGCGCCGAGCAGGTCGCAGATCGTGCCGATGGGCAGTTGGTCGGCCACGTCGTGGGCGAAGTCCGAGTCGCCCGACCACACGGCCGCGGTGACCAGTTTCTCGGCGCGCGCCCGCACGCCGTCGGCGATCTGCCGCAGCACCCGCGGCGAGAACGACCGCAGCAACTGCAACCGCACGGCGCTGTGCCGGGGCGCGTCGGTGACCGCGAGCAGCTTGCCGCCGGCCGTGTCGCCGCCGGTGAGCAGCGACGTCAGCATGTTGCCGCGCCGCGAGCTGAACCGCTCCGCGTCCTTGAGCACGGCGAGCACGTCGGCGTGCCGGGTGAGCACCCAGAACGGCGGTCCGAAGCGGGTTTCCGGGTGCCGGTACACCGGGGCGGACTCGCGGAACAGCCGCCACACCGACTCCAGGCCGGGCAGCGCGAACGTGGCCGGGTCGGCGAGATCGACCTGGCCGACGTCGGTGACGCCGGCCAGGTTCCGCCCGCCCGTGTCAGGCGTCATGGCCCTGGGCCCGCTGGAGTTCGACGGCCTCGTACAGCGACTTGATGTTGCTGCTGCCGAAGGTCCGCGCGCCGAACCGCTCGATGACCTCCACGAAGAACGTGTCCCTCGGGTGGGTGGAGCGGGCGAAGATCTGGAACAGCTGGCCGCCGGGGTCCTCGTCCACCAGCAGGTTCAGCGCGCGCAGTTCGGCGCCGGTGTGCCTGGCCAGCTCGACCCGTTCGGCCAGGAGCTGGTAGTAGGTGGCCGGGGTGCGCAGGAACTCGATGCCGCGCCCGCTGATCGTGCCGACGGACGACACGATGTCGTCGGTGACGAACGCGACGTGCTGCACGCCCGCGCCGCCGTGGTTCTTCAGGAAGCTGTCGATCTGGCCCGGTTCGCGGGAGGTGTCCGGCTCGATCAGGGTGAGCGTCACGGCGGCGGACCGGCTCTGCACCACCTTGGAGTTCATCGCCTGCGTGCCGACGACGATCCGCTCGGTGAAGATCATGTCGAAGTCGAGCACGTCGGTGTAGAAGTCCACCGTCGGATCGAGCTGGCCCGGTTCCAGGCAGACGGCGAAGTGGTCGATGCCGTGCAGGCCGGTGCCGGCACCCGTGACACCGGGCGTGCGCCCCAGCCACGGCAGCCGGTCGGTGGCCGGGTCGCGCTGCACGAACGTGTGCGTCACGTCGCCGAACGCCATGACGGCGGCGGTCACCGCGTTGCCCCGGCGCACCGGTGACGACGACGGGCGGGCACCGCGCCGCACGGCCTCGGTGAACGCGGCCGCCGCGTCCGGCACGCCCAGCGCGATGTCGGACACGCCGTCGCCGTGCCGTTCCAGGTAGGCCGTCGCCGGGTGGTCGTCGACGGCGGGTTCGGTGAGGACCAGTTCGATCCGGCCCTGGCGCAGCCCGGCCGAGCGGACCGGGCGGGTGGTGGTCGGCGCCACGGGTGCGGCGAACACCGAGAAGCCGTAGCCGTCCACCAGCCAGCCGGTCGCCGCGGGCAGGTCGCCGACCGTGTACTGGATGTGGTCCACCACAACGTCGTCGAACGGTCGCGAGCGGGGCTTCGTCATGCCGTTGTCTCCCAGGTCAGTCGAGATCGGTCCAGTGGTCCCGCACGTGGCCGAGGCAGGCCGCGCGGTCGGACGGTCCGAACACGACGGTCCAGCCCGCCGGAACGGTCATCTGGTGCGGCCACAGCGAGTGCTGGCCGGCGCCGTTCACCAGTACCGTGAACGTGCCGTCCTCGGTGTCGAATGGATTGCTCACGTGCCGATGCTCGCATCTGTCCTGCGGTGCTACGTCTTCTCCGCTGCCCAGTGCTGGCGGGATCAACACGCCAGGAGAAGCGGGTTCGTGGTCCGCCGCTGCACCATCGACGTGACGCCTGCGGCACCGAGGAGGGCACAGTGCGGTGGAACGACATTCACATCAACGCCGCTGCGGCGTGCATGGGCCGGACCGTGCGGACCGCGGACGCGGTCGCCGACGGCCGTTACGACGCGGAGGAATGTGAGCGCAGCGGCTACCGCGCGGTCCGCGTCTCCGACGGTGCGGAGTCCGCCGTCGATCTCGCCGTGACCGCGGGCAACCGGGCGCTGGAGCGGTCCGGGATCGCCTCGGCGGACTTCCGGCTGCTGTTGCACGCCAGCATCTCCCACCAGGGCCTGGACGACTTCGCGCCGGCACCGCACGTGCAGGGCCGCACCATCCGGGGCAACGCCACCGCGATGGAGGTCCGGCAGGCGTCCAACGGCGGCATGGCCGCGCTGGAACTGGCCGCCGCGTACCTGACCGTGCGGGAAGCACCCGACGCCGTGCTGCTCACCACGGCCGACCGGTTCGTGCCGCCGGGGTGGGACCGGTTCCGCACCGCGGCCGGTGTGCTGCTCGGTGACGCCGGCACGTCGATCGTGCTGTCCCGGCAGCCCGGCGTGGCGAAGCTGCTGTCCAGCGTGTCCATCGGCGACACCACCTACGAGGGCTTGCAGACCGGCGACGCCAGGTGGACCGACGTGTCCGGCGCGGACGGCTGGCCGATCAACTCGCAGGACCGGGTGGACGCCTTCGTCGCCCGGCACGGCGCCGACATCTTCATCGAACTGGTGCAGTCGTTGTGGCGCAACGAAACGGACGGCATGGAGCGGGCGCTGGCGGACGCGGGCGCGACCACCGGCGACATCGCGACGTGGGTGTTCCCGAACATGGGTGAAGTGCTCACCGACTGGGACGCCCGCAAGGCGTTCGGCGTCGACCTGACCCGCACCACCTGGGCGTGGGGCCGCGAGCAGGGCCACCTCGGTGCCGGCGACCAGTTCGCCACCCTGGCCCACCTGTGGGAGACCCGGCAGGTGCGCACCGGCGACCTGGTGTTCCTCAACGGGGCCGGCACCGGTTTCTCGTTCAGCTCGGCGGTGGTGGAGATCACCGGTGAACCGGACTGGCGCAGCAGCACCGACTGACGGAGAGGCGATGACTCGGGAGCGTTTCATCAGCATCGTGCGGGACGAACTGCGGCTGCCGCTGGCCGACCGGGAACTGGAGTCGAATTTCGACCAGACCGTGAACTGGCGCTCCCTCCAGGTGGTCCGGTTGTTCGCCGCGATGCGCGACGCCACCGGCCTGCGGGTGCCGATCGAGCGGCTGCTGGCGGAACGCACGATCGCCGGGATCTACTCGCTGTACGCCGAACCGGAAGGCGCGTGATGACCACGGAACGCACCATGTACCAGTGGTTCGCGGACGCCGCCGGCCGGCACCCGGACCAGTTGGCGCTGCGGGTCGACGGCACCGACCTGACCTACCGCGAACTCACCGGTGCCG
>DATEPR010000403.1:0-3365 GCA_035273045.1 Pseudonocardiaceae bacterium
CTCGCCGACGAGATCATCACCGAGCTCCGCCGGGCCATTCCCGAGTACGCCCGCCCGTTGGACAGCCCGTACGGGCATGCGTTACAGGTCGGGGTGGAGCAGGCCATCGCCGCGTTCGTGGAGCAGGTGGCCGACCCTGACGAGCCGCACGACCGCCGCGACGACGTCTGCCGCAAGCTCGGCCAGTTGGAGGCGGAGGAGGGGCGCAGCCTGGACGCCCTGCAGGCCGCGTACCGGGTCGGCAGTCGCGTCGCGTGGCAGCGGCTGATGAAGGTCGGCCGGCGCCACAACTTCTCCTCCACGGTGATGTCCCTGCTCGCCGACGCGCTGCTCGCCTACGTCGACGAACTGGCCTCGCTGTCCGTCGACGGCTACCTGGAGGCCAAGGCGCGCTCCGCCGAGGTGCTGGACGAGTGGCGACGCCGGCTGCTGCACCGCATCCTGGAACAGCCGCACGCGCCGCGTGAGGTGGCGTCGCTCGCGGCCCTCGCCGACTGGGCGGTGCCGGCCGAAGGCACGCTGGTCGCCCTGATGCCCGACGTCGACGGTGCGGTCTCGTTGCTGGCCAAGGACGTCCTCACCGACCTGAGCGCGGCGGAACCCTGTCTGCTGATTCCCGGACGACTGGACGGCGAGCGGCGGGCGGCCCTGGAGTCGGCCTTCCCGCGTGGCCGGATGGCGGTCGCGGTGACGGTGCCGTTGGCGCAGGCCGCGGACGCGCTGCGGTGGGCGCGCCAGGCGCTGGACCTGGCGCGGGCCGGGCTGCTCGGCGACGACCGGGTGATCCTGTGCGAGCACCACCTCGTGACGTTGTTCCTGTTGTCGGACAATGTCCTGATCGACCAGATCGCCCGAAGGCAGTTCGCCGTGCTGGCCGAACTGACGGACAGACAGCGCAGCCGCGTCCTGGAGACCATGGAGGTCTGGCTGGACACGCGCGGTTCCGCGACCGAGATGGCCGAGCGGCTGCACGTCCACCCGCAGACCGTCCGCCACCGGATGCGGCAGATCGAGAAGATGTTCACCGACGAGCTGGACGAGCCGAAGGCGCGCTTCGCCATCGAGCTCGTGCTGCGGGCGTACCGGCTCCGCGGCACGCTGCCCGTGGCCGGTGCCTAGCGCGCGTGGATGTCGGCGATCTTCCAGTGGCCGGCGACGAGTTGGGCGCTGATCGACAGCTGCGCCGCCGCGGTGCTGGTCTGGCCGGTGCCGCCTCGGGTCGTGGTCTGGTCCAGGAACACGAGAAGTCGCGCGTGGTTCCCGTCGAGTCTGGTGACGCCGGCGGACACCACCCTGCTGGTCAGCGTCAGTTTCTGGGTTACCGCGTTCTGCTCGACCTGGCCGAACAGGGTGTCGTACTGACCGGCCGCCCTGCCGGTGAGCACCGCGTCGGCGGCCTGCCGGGTCGCCTGCGTGTCGGTGTAGGAGTAGGAGAAGATGCGGGCGAGTTCGTCGCTGACGTCGCCGATCACCCGGTTCGTCGCGCCCGTGTCGACCAGCGCCTGATTGGACCCGTCGTGCCGCACGTGCAGGGACTGCGCGAGGAACCAGCCGCCTGCGGCGGTGAGCAGCGCCGCGACCAGCATGAGCACCAATGGGCCGCGCGGGCGTCGGGGCGGTGCCGTCTCCTGCGGGTCGACGAGCGCGGATTCTTGGGTGGCTGACACGGATTCCGGTCCTTCCGAACTCGATCAGTCGCCGCCGGCCGGGATCGCGGTCAGCGAGCTGAGCTTCCAGCCGGCCGCGGTGAGGGTCAGGCCGGCCCGGTAGCGGTTGCGTTCCGTGGTGGCCGAGCCGGTGCGCGGGGTCACCTGGATGTCGACCACGGCGATCATCTCCGCGGTACCGGCCGGTCGGTCGAGTCGGGTGACCGCCGCGTCGGTGACCCGGCCGGCGGCGCTGGACTGCGCGTGTTCGATCTGTTGCCTGCTCTGCGGTTCGCTGGTGCGCAACTGGTCGCGCAGCGTTCCGGTGGACGCCTCCAGCCAGCGGCGCAGCCCCTGGTCGAGGTGCGCCGCGTCCATCGTGTTCAGCGTCGCGATCTCCTGGATCCCGGTCCGCAACACGTCGTCCCGCATCCGGGCGAGCGACACCGCGTCCTGCTGGTTGGCGTGCCACCACGAGAAACCCGACCAGCAGGCGAACCCGGCGGCGACGACCAGCGAAGCCCAGCCGATCCGCCACATCCGGCGCGCGGTCACCGGTTCAGTCCCATCAGTTGCGCCAGGTCGGCGGGTGCGGCGGACAGTGGCACGGCGACGAGCGAACCGGGCGTGGCGGCCGGCGGCACGCCACCGGAGGGCGCGTTCGCGGATCCCCGGACGTCAATGCCGCTGCGCGGTGGTGCGGTGCAGCGCGCGTTGGTGTTCAACGGCGGGCTGGGCGAGGTGTCCAGGCCGTTGCGATAGGTCGTGCCCCCGTATCCGGTGGTGCACGGAGCCGGGTTGAAGAAGGTCAACGCCAGGCCGAAGTTCGCGCCGTGCTGGTTGATCACCGTCGAGCCCGCCGCGATGGCGGCCGGAGTGGCCACCAGCAACTCCTCCAGGCCGTCCTGCCTGCCCAGTGTCAGGTCGGATGTGGTGAGCAGGTTGGCCAGCAGGATGGACAGGCTCGGGTTGGTCCGCAGCAACAGTTCCGACACCTGCGTCGCGGCCTGCGGTGTCGCGGTGATGAGCCGGCGGATGTCGGAGTCCGAGACGTCCAGTTGTCCGGCGAGCAGGCGCAGGCTGTTGCTGAACGACTGGAGGGCGTTCGACTCGCCGTCCTGGGTGCTCAGCACGGTCGTGCTGTTGTCGATCAACCCGGTGCTGTCGGGCAGGTCCTGGGTGGCGCCGTGGGTGAGGCTGCCGCTGGTGTCCAGCAACACCTGGAGGTTCGGACCCTGCCCCTGGAACGCCGTGCCCAACTCGTTCACGACGGTGCGCAGTGACCGGGCCGGCACCGAGGCCGCCAGCGAGTCGATGCTGGTGAGCAGGTCGGTCACCGGCAGCGGAAGCTGCGTCGAGTCCTTCGCGATGGTGGCGCCGTCGGTCAGGTACGGGCCACGGTTGGCCTGCGGCCGCAGGTCGACGTATTCCTCGCCGACCGCCGACAGGTTCGCCACGGCGGCGTGCACATTCGTCGGGATGGGCGCCGCTGAGGCGTCGATGTCCAGGTCCGCCTCGACGCCGGTGTCGGTCAGGTTCACCGCGCCGACCCGCCCGACCTGCACCCCGCGGTAGGTGACGGCGGCGTTCGGGAAGATGCCGCCGGCCTGCGCCAGTTCCAGCTTGACCACGTAGTACCCGCGGACGCCGACGTACCGGCCCAAGTTCGCGTACTTGACCGCGATGAAGCCGACCACCAGCACGCCGATCACGAGGAAC
>DATEPR010000404.1:0-10331 GCA_035273045.1 Pseudonocardiaceae bacterium
GCAGGCCGCACCGGTCGCGGCGGCGCCCGCCACCGGCGACGACCTGTCGCTGCGCGGCACCACGCAGAAGTTGTCCCGGCTGCGCCAGATCGTGGCCCAGCGGACCAGGGAGTCGTTGCAGCAGTCCGCGCAGCTCACCCAGGTTGTCGAGGTCGACGTGACCCGCATCGCGAAGCTGCGGGCGCGGGCCAGGGCCGACTTCGAGCACCGCGAGGGCGTCAAGCTGACGTTCCTGCCGTTCTTCGCCAAGGCGACGGTGGAGGCGCTCAAACAGCACCCGAAGCTCAACGCGTCCATCGACGAGACCGCCAAGGAGGTCACCTACCACGGCGCGGAACACCTCGGCATCGCCATCGACACCGAGCGCGGCCTGCTCAACGCGGTGATCCACGACGCGGGCGACCTGAACCTGGCCGGGCTGGCGCACAAGATCGCCGACCTGGCCAACCGGGCCCGCACCAACAAGATCGGGCCGGAGGAGTTGTCCGGCGGCACGTTCTCGCTGACCAACCTGGGCAGCAACGGCGCCCTGTTCGACACGCCGATCATCCAGCAGCCGCAGGTGGGCATCCTCGGTGTCGGTGTGGTCGTGAAGCGGCCGGTGGTGGTGTCCGACGAGGACGGCGACGAAACCATCGCGATCCGCTCGATGACGTACCTGTCGCTGACCTACGACCACCGGCTGGTCGACGGCGCCGACGCTGGCCGGTTCCTCACCACCGTCAAGCACCGCCTCACCGAAGGCGCGTTCGCGGCCGATCTCGGCCTGTAGCAACGGATTCGGCCCCGGTCGGCGGACCGGGGTCGAATCGTTCCGGGCCGTCCGGCTCGCGATCCGGGCGCCGTTGCACCACGATCGGGACATGCGGGTGGTGATCGCCGGGTCGTCCGGGCTGATCGGTACGGCGTTGGTGGCGGAGTTGCGGCACGCCGGGCACACGGTGACCCGGCTGGTGCGCCGCCAGCCGGTCGGTGACGACGAGCGGCGCTGGGACCCGCCGGCCGGGTTCGTCGAACAGGACGCGCTGGCCGGCGTGGACGCCGTGGTCAACCTGTGCGGCGCCGACGTGGCCCGCCGCCGGTGGACCGAGGAACGCAAGCAGGTGCTCAAGGACAGCCGGCACACGCCCACCGAGGTGCTGGCCGGCGCCGTCGCCGAACACGGTGTCGGCACGCTGGTGAACGCGTCCGCCGTCGGCTTCTACGGCAACGCCGGCGACACCACGCTCGACGAGACCAGCCCGGCCGGCACCGGGTTCCTGGCGCGGCTGTGCCAGGACTGGGAGCGGGCCACCGAACCGGCGGCACCGGCCAGGGTGGTGCTGCTGCGCACCGGACTGGTGCTCGCCGGGCACGGCGGGCTGGTGGCGTGGATCCGGCCGCTGTTCACGCTCTACGCCGGTGGCCGGTTGGGCAGCGGCCGCCAGTTCATGTCGTGGGTGTCGCTGGACGACGTGACCGCCGCCATCCGGTTCGCCCTGGAGCACGACACGCTGGCCGGGCCGGTGAACGTGACCGCCCCGATGCCGGTCACCAACGCCGAGTTCACCAGGACGCTGGCCACCGCGCTGCACCGGCCGGCGCCGTGGACGGTGCCCGCGTTCGCGCTGCGGCTGGTGTTCGGCGAACTCGCCGACGAGGGCATCCTGGCCAGCCAGCGGGCCGTGCCCGCCGCGCTGAGCCGGGCCGGATTCCAGTTCCGGCACGAGTCGCTGCGGGACGCGCTGACCGGCGTGTTGTGAACCGGACTGCACGACGAGCGGCCCCACCAGACCCGGCAACACCGTGCCGTGCTGACGCTGGCCGCCCGACATGCCACTGGAGTTGCACGACCAGCGCCGCGACGGCTCCCAACTGCGGCTGCGCGTCGGCGACCCGAACCCGATCTCTCCCGGCGCTTCGATCCGGACGACTGGATCGAGGGCATCAGGGCGGTGATCACGGCGGTCACCGATTTCACCGCGACCGACCTGTCCGGCGTCGACCTGGCCGGCGTGGACCTGCGTGGCGTGCGGTGGTCGACGTGTGGATCGGTGCCGACCTGTACGAGATCCGCGACGACCGGCGCACCCGGCGCACCGTCACCTGACGTGGGCGTACTGTCGGGATCGTGACTGAATCGCGCGGGCACGTGTCCTGCCGGGCCGCCGACGGGCCGGTGGAGGTGCGTCATCTCGGCACCGTGGACTACGCCGAAACCTGGGACCTGCAACGGGAACTGGCCGCGGCACGGGCCGACGACCGGCGCGGTGACGTGCTCCTGCTGCTGGAGCACCACTCGGTCTACACCGCGGGCAAGCGCACCGAGCCGGCGGACCGGCCCACCGACGGCAGCCCGGTGATCGACGTGGACCGGGGCGGCAAGATCACCTGGCACGGCCCTGGGCAGTTGGTCGGCTACCCGATCGTCAGGCTGGCCAACCCGATCGACGTCGTCAACTACGTGCGCCGGCTGGAGGAGGCGCTGATCGCGGTGTGCGACACGTTCGGCCTGACCGACGCGGGCCGGGTGGACGGGCGCAGCGGCGTGTGGCTGCCGGCGGACGACCGGCGGCCGGAGCGCAAGATCGCCGCCATCGGCATCCGGGTGCAGCGCGAGGTCACCATGCACGGCTTCGAACTCAACTGCGACGCCGACCTGAGCGAGTTCGACAAGATCATCCCGTGCGGCATCCGGGACGCCGGTGTCACGTCCCTGACGGCGGAACTGGGCCGGCGGGTCACCGTCGCCGAGGCGCTGCCGGTCGCCCAGGACGCCGTGCTGGCCGCCCTGGACGGCCGGATCGCCGTGTCCGAGCGGACGATCCGCCGGCCCGAACCGGAACTGCCCGGGGTCACCTTCCAACTGGCCAACTAGAGCTGGGGCGCCACCTCGGCCGCGACGAGTTCGATCTGGTCCAAATCGGACAGGTCGAGCACCTGGAGATAGGCCGTGGTGACACCGGTGCGCTCGCGCCACGTGCCCAGCTTGTCCACGATCTCGGCCGGTGAACCGCACAAGGCGTGCTGCCGCAGGTCGGCCACGCTCCGGCCGATGGCCGCGGCGCGCCTGGCCAGTTCGGCGTCGTCCTTGCCGACGCACAACGTGTTGCCCACCGAGCGGCGCAGCGACGCAGGGTCGCGCCCGATCGCCTGGCACGCCGCGTCGACCCGGCCGAACTGGGTGATCGCCGACTCCAGGTCGACGAAGGCCACGTTGAACTCGTCGGCGAACCGCGCGGCCAGTGCCGGCGTGCGCTTGGGTCCCATGCCGCCGACGATCACCGGTGGCGCCGGCTGCTGCGCCGGCTTCGGCAGTGCGGGCGAGTCGGTCACCTGATAGTGCTTGCCCTGGAAGGAGAACCGCTCACCGGACTTGGTGCGCAGCAGGCCGGTGACGATCTCCAGTTGCTCGGCGAACCGCTCGAACCGCTCGCCCAGCGACGGGAACGGGATGCCGTAGGCGGTGTGCTCGGCGGTGTACCAGCCGGCGCCCAGGCCGAGTTCCACCCGGCCGCCGGACATCTGGTCCACCTGGGCCACCGTGATGGCCAGCGGACCGGGGTGGCGGAACGTGGCCGACGTGACCAGGGTGCCCAGCCGGATGGTGTCGGTGTCCCTGGCCAGCCCGGCCAGTGTCGCCCACGAGTCGGTGGGGCCGGGCAGGCCGTCGCCGGAGCCCATGACGAGGTAGTGGTCGGAGCGGAAGAAGGCGTCGAAGCCGGCGCTCTCGGCGCACCGGGCGACCCGCAACTGGTCGACGTAGGTGGCGCCGAGCTGCGGCTCGGTGAAGATCCTGAGCTGGAAGGTGTCCACGGGCGCCTAGATTATCGATCCGCCCGGCGGCGGTTCAGCGGCGTCGGCCCCGATGCGCCGAGCGGGGCCTCGGCTCGGCGTTCGCGGCCGGCCGGCGCAGCCGTTCCAACATGCCGACGATGCTGGTGGACACCTCGGCGCCGGTCTGCTTCGGATCGTCGGAGCGCGCGATCATGGTGGCGCCCGCGGTGAGCGCGCCGAACAGCAGGCGAGCAGTGACCTCGACGGGCAGGTCGTCGATCTCACCGGCGTCGATCAGCGCCTGGATGCCGCCCTTGACCAGTCCGAAACTGAAGTGGTCCTCCGCCTCGCGCCAGCGTTCCCAGCCCATCACGACGGGTGCCTCGTGCACGACGATCCGCTGGTAGGACGGGTCCAGGCAGACCTGGATGTAGTGGCGGACGCCGTTCATGGCCCGGTCCCAGGCGTCGCCCGGCCCGGCCATGATCTCGGCCAGCCGGCTCATCACGGCGGTCTCCACCGCGTCGAACGCGGCTTCGAACAGGGCCTGCTTGCCGCTGAAATGGTGGTACAGGGCGCCTTTCGTGACGCGCGCCCGCCTGGCCACCTCGTCCAGCGACGTGGCGGCGTAACCGCGCCGGGTGAACAGGTGAACGGCGCTGTCCACCAGCGCAGTCCTGGTGGACTCCGAGTACTCCAGCCGCCGCGACCGCACCGTCACCATCGTCACAACTCTACGACATACCGGCGGTACGTACCGGTGGTATGGTCAGGTCAGGTTCCATACCGAGGGTATGGCGCAAACCGTGAGTATGCACACACGTGGGGGTGATCTCATGAGTTGGGCGGACCACTACCGTCGGCGGGACGCGATCGAGCTCGTACTCGCCACCGGGGGCGACCGGCTGCCGTACGCCGAACTGGAGTCCGTGCGGGAGGCGTTCCCCAGCCGCGAGGACCTGGCGCTGGCCATGCAGTACCGGTGGACGCAGGCGCTGACCGGCCGGCTGGACGTCGCCCTGACCGACGCCGAACGCTCGGCCGACGTCGACCACGTCGGCGCCGTGGCCGAAGCCTGGCGGGCAACGGCACGGCGGTGTCCGGAGTTGCGGCGGCTGCTGGACTCCTACTGGCCAGAGGGCGGTTCCCGGTTCCGCGAGGCGGTCCGGGCCGAGCAGCGCATGGTCGCGCTCGCCGCCGGGCTGGCCGGGCACGACGAACCGGCCGACGAGGTGGCCCGGATCGGCGCCGCGTTCCTGGCGCTGGTGCGGGAAGGCCCGGACCGCCCGGTGCGCGGCGGCCGCCCCATCGAACAGCTGTTCCGCCGCCTCGTCGCCAGTTCCTGAGTGTGTGGGCGACGGATCAGCCGGTGTTCGGACCCATCAGGTAGAACGTGGAGCCGTGCGGGTCGACGCAGCCGGCCATCCGGCCGTAGGGCGTGTTCACGGGCTCGCCGAGCAGTGAACCGCCGTTCGACCGCACCAGGTCGGCGACCCCGTCGGTGTCGGCCACCGCGAAGTACCCGTGCCAACTGGCCGGGACGCCGTCGCCGGCCTTGCCGATGCCGCCGACGTCCCGGCCGCCCACCTTGATGGTCGTGTAGTCGAAGTCGGGGAACGGGTCGCCGATCGCCACGCCGAACACGGCACCGTAGAAGGCCCTGGCCGCCGCGGGATCCGGCGTCATCAGCTCGTTCCAGATCTGCGTGCCCGGCTCGTTGGCCAGTTCGGCGCCGCGGTGGCCGGGTGCCTCGAAGGCGCCGAACAGGCCGCCCGTCGGGTCCGTGCCCAGGACGATCCGGACGCCGCTGCCCGGCACCTCGATGACGCCGCCGAGCGCCTGGCCGCCGTGCTCGGTGATGGCGGTGCGGGTGGCGGCCGCGTCGTCGGTCGACAGGTACGTCACCCACACCATCGGGGTGCGCTCGTCACCGGGCGGCGTGACGATGCCGGCGACGGTCTTGTCCGTCAGCAGCGCCTCGGTGTACGAGTGCCGCTCCTCCGGCCCGACGCGGTAGCTCCAGCCGAACACGGCGGCGTAGAAGTCCATCGACGCCTGGCGGTTCGGCGTCCACAGGTCCATCCAGCAGGGCGTGCCCTGTGGATACTCGGCGATCTCACTCATGGCGCGAGCCTGGCACCAGGCACCGACCATCGCACACTGGCGCCCGCCGCCACCCTGCGGTACTTGTGTGGTCATGACCCGCTGGACTGAGCAGGACATCCCGGACCAGACCGGGCGGACCGCGCTGGTCACCGGCGCCAACTCGGGAATCGGGCTGCGCACCGCGCGAGTGCTCGCCGAACACGGCGCCAGGGTGCTGGTGGCCTGCCGGTCACCGGAACGGGGCGCCACCGCCATCACCACGGTCCGGGACGCGGCCCGCGCCGCGGGCCGGGACGCCGCCGTCGAACTGGTCCCGCTGGACCTGGCCGACCTGCGGTCCGTGCGCGCCGCCGCCGAGCAGGTCCGGTCGATCACCGAGGACCGGCTGGACGTCCTGGTGAACAACGCGGGCGTGATGATGACGCCGCGCAAGAGCACCGTGGACGGTTTCGAACTCCAGTTCGGCACCAACCACCTCGGGCACGCCGCGCTCACCTGGCTGCTGATGCCCGCGCTGAAGACCACGCCGGACAGCCGGGTGGTGACGCTGTCCAGCCCGGTCGCGCGGATCGGCCGGGTGCGCACGTCCGACCCGAACTACGAGCACCGCACCTACGATCCGCTGACCGCCTACGGCCAGGCGAAACTGGCCAACCTCATGTTCGCGCTGGAACTGGACCGGCGGGCCAGGTCCAAGGGTCTGGACCTGGTCAGCGTGGCCGCCCACCCCGGCTACACGCACACCAGGCTGGTCGCCAACATGGCGGGCTCGCGGGACGCCAGCCCGCTGGCCACGGCGATCGAGTACTTCGGCGAGTTGGGCGGCCGCTACTTCGCGCAGAGCGTCGAGCAGGGCGCGCTGCCCACGCTGTACGCGGCCACGTCGCCGGACGTGCGCGGCGGCGACTACTACGGCCCGGACGGCATGTTCGAGATGCGCGGCTGGCCGGGGCGGGCGCAGGTGCCGAGGGCCGCGTTCGACACCGAGGTGAGCGCCCGGCTGTGGGACGTCACGGCCGAGCTGACCAGGGTGGCGCCCGATCCCGCGTGACCATGGTCACCAGGCCGTCCGGCGTAAAGTCGCGGGTGTGACGGTTGCGCCTGACGGACGGAAGCTGCTGCGGCTGGAGGTCCGCAACAGCGAGACGCCCATCGAGAAGAAGCCATCCTGGATCAGGACGCGGGCCAGGATGGGCCCCGAGTACACCGAGCTGAAGTCGCTGGTGCGCCGGGAGGGCCTGCACACCGTGTGCGAGGAGGCCGGCTGTCCGAACATCTACGAGTGCTGGGAGGACCGCGAGGCCACGTTCCTCATCGGCGGCGACCAGTGCACCCGGCGGTGCGACTTCTGCCAGATCGACACCGGCCGGCCCGCCGCACTGGACCGCACCGAGCCGCGCAAGGTGGCCGAGTCGGTCCAGGCCATGGGGTTGCGGTACGCGACGGTCACCGGCGTGGCCCGGGACGACCTGGCCGACGGCGGCGCCTGGCTGTACGCGCAGACGGTCCGCGAGATCCACCAGCTCAACCCGGGCACCGGCGTCGAGCTGCTGATCCCCGACTTCAACGCCGAACCCGACCAGTTGGCCGAGGTGTTCGGGTCGCGGCCGGAGGTGCTGGCGCACAACCTGGAGACCGTGCCGAGGATCTTCCGGCGCATCCGGCCCGGGTTCCGCTACGAACGGTCGCTCGCGGTGCTGACCGCGGCCAGGGACGCCGGCCTGGTCACCAAGTCGAACCTGATCCTCGGCATGGGCGAGACGCCGGACGAGATCACCGATGCCATGCGCGACCTGCACGACGCGGGCTGCGAGATCATCACCATCACCCAGTACCTGCGGCCCTCGGTGCGGCACCACCCGGTGGACCGGTGGGTGAAGCCGGAGGAGTTCGCCGAGCACAAGGCGGCAGCCGAGCGGATCGGCTTCGCCGGCGTGATGGCCGGGCCGCTGGTGCGCTCGTCCTACCGGGCCGGCCGGCTCTACGCGCAGGCCATGACCCACCGCGGCGAGCAGGTGCCGGAACACCTGGCCCACCTCGCCCAGGCCGGCCCGGCCGCCCAGGAGGTCAGCTCCCTCCTGGCTCGGTAGGCGGCTCACCGGGCAGGTCCTCGCCCATGTGGACGCCGTCCAGTTCGGCCACGAAACCGGAGCCGAACGCGCTGGACGGCGTGTGCGCTCCCGGCGGCACACCACCCGCGACCAGCCGGGCGACCCCACGCACCACGGCGTCCGCCGTCAGCCGGTAGGCGGCGGGCGTGGTCAGCGCGCCGGAGACCGCGTGACCGTCCGGGTGCTTCACCCGGCCCCACACCTCGGCCTTGCGGCCGGCCTGGCGGTCCTCGCTCGGGCCGCGCACCAACCGGTCCACCAGCTTCGCGCCCGCCTTGCGCACCGACGGCATCGCCAGCAGCGGCGTGAGGTACTGCTGTCCCCTGCCGATCAGGTCGGCACCGGGCAGCACCATGTACGTGGTGACGGTCGGGATGCCGGTGGACCGGAACGCGGAACTGACGTCGCCCCACGGAATGGCCGTGGCCCGCTTCGGGCCGGACGGGAACTCGGCGACGACCGTCCGGTGGGCCAGCGGGACCGAGCGCAGCTCACCGTCGACCCTGGCCCGGCCACCCGCGCCGACACCCTCGATGGCCGTCTTCAGCGTGCCGCCACTGATGCCGCCGCCCAGCGTGAACGCCAACTCCAGTTCGCTGGCGCCGGGCAGCCGTTCGGCGAGCATCGCGGCGAGACAGTCGGTGGGCACGACGTCGAAACCGCCGCCGGGCAACAGCACCACGCCGGCCTGCTCGGCCTCGTCGTGCCGGGCGTAGATGGCCTCGAACACGTCGATCTCGCCGGTGATGTCCAGGTAGTGGGTGCCGGTGTCCAGGCAGGCGTCGACCATGTCGGCGGACGTGCGGGCGAACGGCCCGGCGCAGTGGGCGACGACGTCGACGTCGGCCAGCGCGGCCCGCAACGCCGACCGGTCGTCCAGCGCCACGACGACCTGCGGGCAGCCCAACCGTTCCGCGACCGGCGCCAGTTTCTCCGCCGACCGGCCGGCCAGCACGGGCAGTTCGCCGCGCGCCACCGCCTGTTTCGCCACCAGCTCACCTGTGTAGCCGTACGCCCCGTAGACCATCCACGTCATACCGGGCAGTATCGCGCGCCAGCAGATCCGCTGCGATCGCGACGTCGTACGGATACGTGATCTTCATGTTGTGCACGTCACCGGGAATGCAGCGGGTGGTTGTGCCGGAGTAGCGCGCCATGCAGGCGGCCGTGTCGGTGCCTACGAAACCGTCGGCGGCGGCCTGCTCGTACGCGGCCAGCAGCGGTGCGGCGCGGTAGCCCTGCGGGGTCTGCACGGTGACGACGCGGCCCAGGTCGGCCTCGGCGACGACACCGTCGGCGTCGACCCGGATCAGGTCGGTTCGGGGCACGCCGGGAATGGCGCCGCCGGACTCGCGGGCCGCGCGCAGCACGGCGCCGGCCAGTTCCGGCGTGACCAGTGGCCGGGCGGCGTCGTGGATGAGAACGGTGTCGACCACACCGGAATCGATGCGGCCGGCCAACAGCCGCAGCGCCATCAGCTCCGAGTCCTGCCTGGTCGCGCCACCGTGGGTGACCTCGACCGGCAGCCCGGCCAGTGCCGGGTCGGCGAGCACGTCGTCGGCCAGTGCCCGGTCCTCTGGCCGGATCACCAGCACCAGCACGCCGGCGACGCGGGCCAGCGCCGCCAGCGACCAGCCGACGACCCTGCGGCCGGCCATCGGCAGGTACACCTTGTTCAGTTCGCCACCGACCCGGGTACCCGATCCACTGGCCAGGACGACACCGGCGGCCAGCCGATCAGGTGCCCAGCGTTCGGTAGACCGGGGCTGCGCCACGCGGTGATGATAGGTGCGACCGAACGGATGTGTACCGTCGGACATACGAGTACATCCGACGATATCCGCATTGGAATTCGGCGATCGGTATCACATTTCCGCTCGACTCTGGCACACTGTCCGGTGTACGCGCGTAGACCCCCGGCTGATCCCCCAACAGCCGGGTCTGGAGCCCCCGGCCGACCTCCCCCCAGCGGCCGGGGGCTTTCCCGTCCATCGTGGACTGCCCGCCGTGGCGGGATCGTCGGGTGACGGACGACCAGACGATTCCCGCCGCCCGTGCCGCGGTGCTCGCGCTGCACCGGCAGGTCAACGTGATCCGGCCGGACGGGTTCTTCGGCGGCACGCTCGCCGCGCCGGTCGCGGCCGGTGGCGTGGTGGGGCGTGCGGCGCGGTTCCATGCGGCCGCACGGACCTCGGGGCTGCTGGTAGTGTTCACCCGGTTCACTGTGCCGGACGGCGAGGGCCTTGGTGCGCAACACGAGTTTCCTGCGCGCGGTGGGCGAAGCGCAGGCTGCGTTCCGGCCGGACGCGCCCGGCGCCGCGCTGATCGACGACATGCTGCCACTGGCCGAAACGGACC
>DATEPR010000405.1:0-2546 GCA_035273045.1 Pseudonocardiaceae bacterium
CGACGTACACGGCGTCGGTGAAGGCCACCGACGACACCGGCAACGCGATGCCGGCGGCGTATTCGTGGTCGTTCACCACGGGTGCGCCACGGCCAGCCGGCTGCCCGTGCACGATCTTCGACGGGTTCAGCCTGCCCGACAACCTCAACACGAATGATGCAAGCGCGATCGAGCTCGGCACGAAGGTCCGGTTCGACACCAAGGGCTTCGTCACCGGCGTCCGGTTCTACAAGGGCACCCAGAACACCGGAACGCACACCGGATCGCTGTGGAACGCGGCCGGGACCCGGCTGGCCACCGGGACGTTCACGGGCGAGAGTGCCTCGGGCTGGCAGACGCTGACCTTCGCCAACCCGGTGCAGGTCGCGGCGAACACCACCTACGTCGTCTCGTACCACACGAACACCGGGTTCTACTCGTCCTCGGCCGGCTACTTCGCCAACGGAGGGGCGGACTACCAGGCGTTGCACGCCCTGAAGGACGGCGCGGACGGCGGTAACGGCGTCTACCTCTACGGGGCGGGCGGCTTCCCGACCGGCAGCTACAACTCGACCAACTACTGGGTCGACGTGCAATGGACGAATTCGCTGACCGGCGACACGGACCCGCCGACGGTGACCGGCACGACGCCGGCAGCCAACGCGACCGGCGTGGCGCTCACTGCCGCCCCGACAGCGACCTTCAGCGAGGCGGTCGACCCAGCCTCGATCCAGTTCACCGTCAAGGACGGTGGCGGCGCCCAGATCACCGGCACGATCAGCTACAACGCCAGCACGAGGACGGCGACCTTCCTGCCGGCATCGAAGCTGGCCGCCGGTGAGGGTTACACCGCCAGCGTGCGAGCGGCCGATGCGGACGCCAACCTGATGGCGAACCCGCTCACCTGGTCGTTCACCACGACGACGAGCCAGACCTGCCCGTGCTCGCTGTTCAGCGCGGCCACCGTCCCGACCACCGTCTCGACCAACGACAACGGCTCGTACGAGCTCGGGGTGCAGTTCACGTCCGCCGTGGACGGCACCGTCACGGGAGTGAAGTTCTACAAGGGTCCCGGCAACAACGGTCCACACACCGGCTCGCTGTGGTCCTCGACCGGCACGCTGCTTGCCACCGGCACGTTCTCGGGCGAGACGGCCACCGGATGGCAGACTCTTATGTTCCCGACGTCGGTGCCGATCACGGCCGGAGTCACATACGTCGCCTCGTACACCGATCCGACCGGTTCCTACTCGTCCGACTCCAGCTACTTCGAACAGGGGCCAGCGGTGAGCAGCCCGCTGACGGCGCCGGCAACTGGTGGTGCGGTGGCCAACGGCGTCTACCACGTCGGACCGGGCTTCCCGACCAGCACGTTCCGGGGCGGGAACTACTGGGTCGACGTGATAGTCACCACGCCGTAGGCCGATCGGCCGGGCCTGTTCAGCAAACCACCGGACGGGCCCGGCTCCCGGTTGAGACACTGGCGGAAACAGCGGGCGCGGGGGCGCCTGCCGAGTGGGCGCAGCGCGCCCGGGGGGAGATTTCCGGGGGATGACGACGACCCTGTCAACGCCGGACGGGGCCGCCGACCGGATCGGGCTGGCGGTGGTGGGCGCCGGGTACTGGGGGCCGAACCTGGTTCGCAACGCCCAGGCGACACCGGCGTTCACCCTGCGCTGGTTGTGTGACCTAGACGAGCCGCGGGCGCGTCGGGTGCTCGGCCGCTACAGCACGGTGCGGACCAGCGGCTCGCTGGCCGCGGTGCTGGCCGACCCCAGCGTGCACGCCGTCGCAGTGGCCACCCCGGCCGGCACGCATCTCGACGTGGTGCTGGCTGCATTGGAGGCCGGCAAACACGTGCTGGTGGAGAAGCCGCTGGCCTCTTCGCACGCGGACGGCGCAAAGCTGGTCGCCACCGCGGCCGAACGCGGGCTGGTGCTCATGCTCGACCACACCTACGTCTACACGCCGGCAGTGCAGCGGCTGCGGTCGCTGCTGCGCTCCGGCGAGCTGGGTGAGCTGCAGTATCTCGACTCCGTGCGGATCAACCTCGGCCTCGTGCAGCGGGACATCGACGTGCTCTGGGACCTCGCCCCGCACGATCTGTCCATCTTGGACGCCCTGCTGCCGGACGGCGTGCAGCCGGTCGCGGTGGCCGCGCACGGCTCCGACCCGATCGGGACCGGGCACGCCTGCGTCGCCTACCTGACGGTGCGGCTGTCCTCCGGCGCGATCGCGCACGTGCACGTGAACTGGCTGTCCCCGACAAAGATCCGCACGATGATCGTCGGCGGGTCGGCCCGGACCGTGGTCTGGGACGACCTCAACCCGTCCCAGCGCCTTGCCGTCTACGACCGCGGCGTCGACCGGACCGACCCGGACGCCCTGCCCGCCGACGTGGCCGCACAGGCCCGGATCTCTTACCGGCTCGGCGACATGGTCGCTCCGGCGCTGCCCGAGGGTGAGGCGTTGCGGGGGGTGATGACCGAGTTCGCGGCATCCATTGTGGAGGGTCGGGCACCGCTGACCGACGGGTGGGCCGGGTTGCGCGTGCTCGCGCTGCTGGA
>DATEPR010000406.1:0-8190 GCA_035273045.1 Pseudonocardiaceae bacterium
AGGTACAGCAGCGCGAACGAGCCGGCGCCGAGCACCAGACCGAAGACGAGCGCGTTGCGCGGCGTCACCTGGTGCCGGACCAGCGGGCGGGCCTTGGTGCGCTTCATCACGGAGTCGATGTCCGCGTCGATCACACAATTCAGCGCGTTGGCGCTGCCGGCCGCCATGGTGCCGCCGACGAGCACCGCGAACACCGTCCACGGCGGCGGGAATCCCCGCTCGGCGAGGAACATCGCGGGCAGGGCGGTGACCAGCAGCAGCTCGACGACCCGGGGCTTGATGAGGGCGACGTACGCCCGCACCACGTCGGCGAAGCGCGGCGTCGATGCCGGCGACGTGACGGAGTCGACCGTCATTTCGACGCTTCCCAACGCACGGCGTTCACCGGCGACATCTCGCTCCTCAAGCTGTGTCGTTCCGCCTACCTGACCTGATGCGGAACCTGGTCGGACCAGGTTCATCGTAAACACGCGCTGTTCCGTTCCCGGCGCCGGGGCCGCCGGCAAGGTTCGAGATCACACGGTTCGGCACGCGGCGCTACGCTGTCCGCGACGAGGGAGTTTCGCGGGTCCGGGCCAGTAATGCGCTCATCCGGGATCGATCGGGACCACGGTCGAGACCCAAACGGGAGTCGACACTGCGACTGGCCCCGCACCTATCGATGAGTGGGAGTTGCAGTCCGTGTCCGACACCGACGATCTCACCCGGCTGACCACCCCCCGGCTGCCCGACGACTGGACCGACCTGGACCGCCGCGCCGTCGACACCGTCCGGGTGCTCGCCGCGGACGCCGTGCAGAAGACGGGCAACGGCCACCCCGGTACCGCGATGAGCCTGGCGCCGACCGCCTACTCGCTGTTCCAGCGGGTGATGCGGCACGACCCCGCCGATCCGAAGTGGGTGGGCCGGGACCGCTTCGTGCTGTCCTGCGGGCACAGCGCCCTGACCCTGTACATCCAGTTGTACTACTCCGGCTACGGCCTGACCCTGGACGACCTGAAGAAGCTGCGCACCTGGGGTTCGCTCACCCCGGGCCATCCGGAGTACGGCCTGACCGCGGGCGTCGAGATGACCACCGGCCCGCTCGGCCAGGGCCTGGGCGCGGCCGTGGGCATGGCGATGGCGGCACGCCGGGAGCGCGGCCTGTTCGACCCGGACGCCGCGCCCGGCACCAGCCCGTTCGACCACCACATCTACGTGATCGCGTCGGACGGCGACATCGAGGAGGGCGTGACGTCGGAGGCGTCGTCGCTGGCCGGCACCCAGCGACTGGGCAACCTGGTGGTGATCTACGACAGCAACCAGATCTCCATCGAGGACGACACCACCATCGCGCTGTCCGAGGACACCGGCCGGCGCTACGAGGCGTACGGCTGGCACGTGCAGCACGTGGACGGCGGCGAGAACGTGACCGGCATCCTGGCCGCGATCGAGGCGGCGAAGGCGGAGACCGGCCGGCCCTCGATCATCGTGCTGCGGACGATCATCGGCTACCCGGCGCCGACCAAGATGAACACCGGCAAGGCGCACGGCGCCGCGCTGGGCGCCGACGAGGTGGCCAGCGTGAAGCGGGCGCTGGGCTTCGACCCGGACGTGGACTTCCCGATGGCCGACGAGGTGCTGGCGCACGCCCGCGAGGTGGTCGACCGCGGCAAGCGGGCGCACGCCGAGTGGCAGGTGTCGTTCGACCAGTGGGCGGCGGCCAACCCGGAGCGCAAGGCGCTGTTCGACCGCCTGCACGCGCATGAGCTGCCGGCCGGCTGGACCGGCCACCTGCCCGCGTGGGAGGTCGGCAAGGCGGTGTCCACCCGGAAGGCGTCCGGCGAGACGCTGTCCGCGCTGGCCGGCCCGCTGCCCGAGCTGTGGGGCGGCTCGGCCGACCTGGCGGAGAGCAATCTCACCACGATGGCCGGCGTCGACTCGTTCGGCCCGACCGCCATCGCCACCAAGGAGTGGAACGCCCACCCGTACGGCCGGACGCTGCACTTCGGCATCCGCGAGCACGCGATGGGCGCGATCCTCAACGGCATCGCGCTGCACGGCCCGACCCGGCCCTACGGCGGCACGTTCCTGACGTTCAGCGACTACATGCGCCCGCCGGTGCGGCTGGCCGCGCTGATGAAGCTGGCCACGACGTACGTGTGGACACACGACTCGATCGGCCTCGGCGAGGACGGCCCGACGCACCAGCCGATCGAGCACCTGGCGGCGCTGCGCGCCATCCCGGGCTTCGCCGTGCTGCGGCCCGGTGACGCGAACGAGACGGCGGCGGCCTGGCGGGCGGTGTTGAGCCGGCGGGACATGCCGGTGGGCATGGTGCTCACCCGGCAGAACCTGCCTACCCTGGTGGGGACGGCCGAACTGGCCACCGAGGGGGTGGCTCGGGGCGGCTACGTGTTGGCCGACGCCGACGGGGGTAGCCCGGAAGTGGTGGTGATGGCCACCGGTTCGGAACTCCAGCTCGCCGTGGCGGCCCGGGAGCAGCTCCAGGCGGAGGGCGTGCCGACCAGGGTCGTCTCGCTCCCCTGCGTCGAGTGGTTCGACGCCCAGGACGAGGAGTACCGGAACAGCGTGCTGCCGCCGTCGGTGCGGGCCAGGGTGGCGGTCGAGGCGGGTGTGGCGCAGCCGTGGTACCGCCTCGTCGGCGACACCGGCCGGATCGTGTCCATCGAGCACTTCGGTGCGTCCGCCGACTACCAGACGTTGTTCCGAGAGTTCGGCTTCACCGCTGAGGCGGTCGCCGACGCCGCCCGCGCGGCCCGCCAAGCACAGAAGGGGTAAGGACATGACCGACAAACTCGCCGAACTGTCCGCGGCCGGAGTCTCCATCTGGCTGGACGACATGTCCCGGGAGCGCCTGGTCACCGGCAACCTGGCCGGCCTGATCCGGGACCGCCACGTGGTGGGGGTCACCACGAACCCGACGATCTTCCAGAACGCGATCACCCACGGCACCGCGTACGACGAGCAGATCCGCGAGCTGGCGGCGCGCGGCGCGTCGGTGGCCGAGGCGGTGCGCGAGCTGACCACCAGCGACGTGCGGGACGCCTGCGACCTGTTCCGCGAGACGTGGGAGCGCACCGACCACGTGGACGGCCGGGTGTCCATCGAGGTGGACCCGAGGCTGGCCAAGGACACCGACGCCACCGTCGCCGAGGCGGTCGACCTGTGGAAGACGGTGGACCGGCCGAACCTGATGGTGAAGATCCCGGCCACCGTCGAGGGCCTGCCGGCGATCACCCGGGCGACGGCCGAGGGTGTGGACGTCAACGTGACGCTGATCTTCTCGGTGGAGCGCTACCGCGGGGTGATGGCGGCGTACCTGGAGGGCCTGCGCCAGGCCAAGGCCAACGGCCACAACCTGGCCGGGATGCACTCGGTCGCGTCGTTCTTCGTGTCCCGTGTGGACACCGAGGTGGACAAGCGGCTGGACGCCCTGGGCACGCCGGAGGCGCGGGCGCTGCGCGGCACGGCGGCGATCGCCAACGCGCGGCTGGCCTACGCGGCCTTCCAGGAGACGTTCGCCGGGCCGGACTGGCTGGCGTTGGCCAGGGACGGCGCCCGGCCGCAGCGTCCACTGTGGGCGTCCACGGGCACCAAGGACAAGTCCTATTCGGACACCCGCTACATCGACCAGCTCGTGGTCCGCGACGTGGTGAACACCATGCCGGAGAAGACGATGGACGCCTTCGCCGACCACGGTGAGCTGATGGGTGACACCGTGTCCGGCAAGGGCGAGCAGGCCGCGGAGACGTTGGAGCTGCTGTCCGGCGTCGGCGTCGACATCGACGACGTCTACCGGACACTGGAGGAAGAGGGCGTGGCGAAGTTCGACGCCGCCTGGGCCGACGTGCTGGGCAGCGTCGAGGGGCAACTGGCGAAGTCGAAAGGCTGAACCCTGTCGTGACAGAACAGATCGCGGTCCAGGTCCTGGACGGCAAACTCGCGGAGGAGGCGGCGACGGTCGCCGGTCAGCTGGCCGGAGACCGGGTGGCGTCGAAGCTGGCGGCGCAGGATCCCACCCAGTGGGGTCCGGAGGCGGAGTCCGAGGCGGCCATCCGGCTGTCCTGGACCGGACTGGCCGAGACCTCCAGACCGCTGGTCGCCGAGATCGCCGCGCTGCGTTCGGCACTGGCCGCCGAGGGCGTCGACCGGGTGGTGCTGGCCGGCATGGGCGGATCGTCGCTGGCCCCGGAAGTGATCACCGGCACCGCGGGGGTGCCGCTGGTCGTGCTGGACACCACGGACGCCGGGCAGGTGGCCGACGCGCTGGCCGGTGACCTGGCCAGGACCGTGGTGGTCGTGTCGTCCAAGTCCGGGTCGACGGTGGAGACCGACAGCCACCGGCGGATCTTCGTGGACGCCTTCACCAAGGCCGGCATCGACGCGGCCAGCCGGATCGTGGTGGTCACCGATCCCGGATCGTCGCTGGCCACGCTGGGCACCGAGTCCGGCTACCGCAAGGTGTTCCTCGCCGACCCGCACGTCGGCGGACGCTACTCGGCGCTGACCGCGTTCGGTCTGGTGCCGGCCGGGCTGGCCGGCGCGGACGTCGGCGGCCTGCTGGACGACGCGGCCGCCGCGGCGTCGGTGCTGGCCGAGGACAGCCCGACCAACCCGGCGCTGATCCTGGCCGCCGCGCTGGGCACCCAGCACTCCACCGGCGCGGAGAAGGTCGTGCTGGCCGACTCCGGATCCGGCGTCGCCGGTTTCCCGGACTGGGCCGAGCAGTTGATCGCCGAGTCCACCGGGAAGAACGGCACCGGGCTGCTGCCGGTCGCGGTGGAAGGGGTGGCGGCGCCGGGCTTCGCCGACGCCCGCTCGGACGCCACGCCGGTCGCGATCGGACCGGCCGGCGCACCGGCCGTGATCAGCACCACCGGTCCGCTGGGCGGCCTGTTCCTGTTGTGGGAGTACGCGGTCGCCGCCGCCGGGCGGCTGCTCGGCATCAACCCGTTCGACCAGCCGGACGTCGAGGCGGCGAAGGCGGCGGCCCGCAAGCTGCTGGACGCGCCGGCCGGTGGCGCCGAGGCGGCACCCGCGTTCACCGAGGGTCCGATCGAGGTGCATCCGTCCGGCGACTGGCTGCCGGCCGGCACCGACACGGTGGCCGGCGCGATCGGCGCGCTGCTCGGTGCGGCGCCCGAACTCGGTTACGTCGCCGTGCAGGCGTACCTGGACCGGCTGGACGACGCGTCGGCCGCACTGCTGCGGCCCGAACTGGCCCGGCGGAGCGGACTGCAGACCACGTTCGGCTGGGGTCCGCGATTCCTGCACTCCACCGGCCAGTACCACAAGGGCGGCCACCAGAACGGCGTGTTCCTGCAGATCACCGGCGCGGTGGTGGAGGACGTCGCGGTGCCCGACCGGCCGTACACGCTGGGCGTGCTCCAGCACGCGCAGGCGCTGGGCGACGGTTCGGTGCTGGCCGGGCACGGCCGGCCGGTGCTGCGGCTGCACCTGACCGACCGGGTGGCCGGGTTGGCGGAGTTGTTCAAGGCGGTCGCGGAGGTGAGCCGATGACGGTGCCACGCTCGCTCGGCCGCACCCACCGCAACCCGTTGCGGGACGGGCGGGACAAGCGCCTGCCCAGGATCGCCGGGCCGTGCGGCGTGGTGATCTTCGGCGTCACCGGTGACCTGTCCCGCAAGAAGCTGATGCCGGCGATCTACGACCTGGCCAACCGCGGCCTGCTGCCGCCGGGTTTCGCCCTGACCGGGTTCGCCCGGCGGGACTGGGCGGACGAGGACTTCGGCGAGATCGTGCACCAGGCGGTGCGCGAGCACGCCCGCACCCCGTTCCGCGAGGACGTGTGGCGGCGGCTGGCCGAGGGCATCCGGTTCGTACCGGGCAGCTTCGACGACGACAACGCGTTCGACGCGCTCGCCGCGACGGTCGCCGACCTGGACCGGGTGCGCGGCACCGGCGGCAATCACGCCTTCTACCTGTCCATCCCGCCCGGTGCGTTTCCGGTGGTGCTCAAGCAGTTGTCCCGCTCCGGACTGTCCGCACAGGACGGTGACCAGTGGCGGCGGGTGGTCATCGAGAAGCCGTTCGGGCACGACCTGAAAAGCGCCAAGGAGCTCAACGGCATCGTCAACGACGTGTTCCCCGAGGAGTCGGTGTTCCGCATCGACCACTACCTCGGCAAGGAGACGGTGCAGAACATCCTGGCGCTGCGCTTCGCCAACCAGCTGTTCGAGCCGATCTGGAACGCCAACTACGTGGACCACGTGCAGATCACCATGGCCGAGGACATCGGCCTGGGCGGTCGCGCCGGCTACTACGACGGCATCGGCGCGGCACGCGACGTGATCCAGAACCACCTGTTGCAGTTGCTGGCCCTCACCACGATGGAGGAGCCGCTGTCGTTCCACCCCAGGGACCTGCGGTCGGAGAAGGTGAAGGTGCTGTCCGCGACCAAGGCGGTGACCCCGTTCGCGGAGACGACGGCCCGCGGCCAGTACACCGGCGGCTGGCAGGGCGGCCAGAAGGTGCCCGGCCTGGTCGAGGAGGGCGGCTTCCGCAAGGACTCCACCACCGAGACGTTCGCCGCGATCACGCTCAAGGTGGACACCCGGCGGTGGGCGGGCGTGCCGTTCTACCTGCGCACCGGCAAGCGGCTGGGGCGGCGGGTCACCGAGATCGCCGTGGTGTTCAAGCGGGCGCCACACCTGCCGTTCGACTCCACCCAGACCGACGAGCTGGGCCAGAACGCGCTGGTCATCCGGGTGCAGCCGGACGAGGGCGTCACGATGCGGTTCGGTTCGAAGGTGCCGGGCAACAACATGGAGGTCCGGGACGTCACCATGGACTTCGGCTACGGCCACGCCTTCACCGAGTCCTCGCCCGAGGCGTACGAGCGGCTGATCCTGGACATGCTGCTCGGCGAGCCGTCGCTGTTCCCGGTGAACGAGGAGGTCGAGCTGTCCTGGCGGATCCTCGACCCGGTGCTGCGGGCATGGGGGTCGTCGTCCGGTCGGCCCGACCCGTACAAGGCGGGCAGTTGGGGACCCGCTTCGGCGGAGAAGATGCTGGCACGTACCGGCCGCACGTGGAGGCGCCCGTGATCATCGACCTGCCGTCCACCTCAACGTCACAGGTCAACAGCAAGCTCGTCCAGCTGCGCCAGGAAGGTGGCGCGGTCACGCTGGGCCGGGTGCTGACGCTGGTCATCGTGACCGACGACGGGTCGCACACCGAGGCGGCCATCGACGCGGCCAACGACGCCAGCCGGGAGCACCCGTGCCGGGTGATCGTGGTGGCGCGGGGCGCGAAGAAGGCGGCGCCCCGGCTGGACGCCCAGATCCGGGTCGGCGGGGACGCCGGCGCCAGCGAGGTGGTCGTGCTGCGGCTGTACGGCCCGCTGGCCGACGAGGGCGCCAGTTGCGTCATCCCGCTGCTGCTGCCGGACACACCGGTGGTGGCGTGGTGGCCGTTCGAGGCGCCCGCCGTGCCGGCGAAGGACCCGATCGGCGAGCTGGCGCACCGCCGGATCATGGACGCGGCCAACGAGAAGAACCCGCAGAAGGCGTTGGAGCACCGCAGGAACACGTACGTCGACGGCGACACCGACCTGGCGTGGACCCGGTTGACGCTGTGGCGCGCGGTGCTCGCGGCGGCGCTGGACCTGCCGCCCTACGAGAAGATCACCGCGGCCTCGGTGACCGGTGAGGCCGACTCGCCGTCCACCGACCTGCTGGCCGCGTGGCTGTCGGTGTGCCTGCGCATCCCGGTGGCGCGACACAAGGCGACCGACGGCGAGGGCATCGTGAAGGTGGTGCTGGAGCGGCGCACCGGCACGGTGGAACTGGTCCGGCCGGACGCCAAGGTCGGCACGCTGACCCAGGCCGGCCAGCCGGACCGCAGGGTCGCGTTGCAGCGCCGGTCGGTGCGCGACTGCCTGGCCGAGGAGTTGCGCCGGCTGGACCCGGACGAGATCTACGCCGAGACGCTGAAGGGCCTGCCCAAGGTGGTCCGTGGCCGGTCGGCCGCGGCGGCCAAGACGAAGCCGGCCGCCCCGCAGACCGCGAAGGCCCCGCAGACCGCGAAGGCACCGCAAACCGCGAAGGTCCCGCAGGCCGACGGGCAGGTGCCGGCCGCCAAGAAACCGGCCAGGCGGCCGACCAGCGGGGCGGCGCGATGAGCGCACCCGAGGTCGTCGTGCACGCCGACGCCGACCTGCTCGCC
>DATEPR010000407.1:0-7561 GCA_035273045.1 Pseudonocardiaceae bacterium
CGGGTGCACGCGTTCCTGCACGTGTCCGCCGAGCGGGCGCTGAACGCGGCCCGTGCGGTGGACGAGGATGTCGCCGCCGGCCGCGAGCCGGCGTCGCCGCTGGCCGGTGTGCCGCTGGCGCTCAAGGACGTCGTCGTCACCGAGGGCGTGCCGACCACGGTCGGATCGCGCATGTTGCGGGACTGGGTGCCGCCCTACGACGCCACCGTCACCACCCGGCTGTTGCAGGCCGGCATCGTCATCCTCGGCAAGACGAACATGGACGAGTTCGCCATGGGTTCGTCCACCGAGAACTCCCACTACGGCCCCACGCACAACCCGTGGGACCTGGACCGGGTGCCCGGCGGTTCCGGCGGCGGCTCGTCGGCCGCGCTGGCCGCGTTCGAGGCGCCGCTGGCGATCGGCACCGACACCGGCGGCTCGATCCGCCAGCCCGGCGCGGTCACCGGCACGGTCGGCGTGAAGCCCACCTACGGCGGGGTGTCCCGCTACGGGCTGGTGGCCTTCTCGTCGTCACTGGACCAGGCCGGCCCGTGCGCGCGGACCGTGCTGGACGCCGCCCTGCTGCACGAGGTGATCGGCGGTCACGACCCGATGGACTCCACGTCCATCGCCGAGCCGGTGCCGCCGGTGGTGGCGGCCGCCCGGGAGGGCATGGCGGGCGACCTGACCGGCGTGCGGATCGGCGTGGTCACCGACCTGTCCGGTGGGGACGGCTACTCCGACGGCGTGCTGGCCTCGTTCCGCGCGGCCGTGGACACGCTGCGCGGGTTGGGCGCCGAGGTCGTCGACGTCGGCTGCCCGCATTTTCGCTACGCACTGCCGGCGTACTACCTGATCGCGCCCAGCGAGTGCTCGTCGAACCTGGCCCGGTTCGACGCCATGCGCTACGGCCTGCGGGTGGGCGACGACAACGGCGCCAGCGCCGAAGAGGTGATGGCCGCCACCCGCGAGGCCGGGTTCGGGCCGGAGGTCAAGCGGCGCATCATGATCGGCACGTACGCGCTCTCGTCCGGTTACTACGACGCCTACTACGGCCAGGCGCAGAAGGTGCGCACGCTGATCCGGCGGGACTTCGAGTCCGCGTTCGGTGGCGTGGACGTGCTGGTGTCGCCCACCACGCCGACGACGGCGTTCCGGCTCGGCGAGCGCACGGACAACCCGATGGCGATGTACCTGGCGGACCTGTGCACCATCCCGGCCAGCCTGGCCGGGATCCCGGCGATGAGCGTGCCCAGCGGGCTCGCGCCGGACGACAACCTGCCGGTGGGCCTGCAGGTCATGGCCCCGGCACTGCGGGAGGACCGGATGTACCGGGTCGCCGCCGCCTACGAGGTGGCCCGCGACGCCGCCGAGGGCGGCCCGCAGATCCAGCGCATCCCGGAGATGGGAGTGGCGGTCGCATGAAACGGACTAGGGACGTGTTCGGCCTGCTCGGCCTGGCGTTCGGCGCGGTGGGCGCGATCCGCCAGTTGCGCGAGGCGCGGGGCAAGAAGGACCGGCTGGCACTGGCCAACGCCGTGGTCAACGTCGTCGCCGTCATCACCGGTGGCGCGCTGGCGATCCGGTCGATGCGCAAGGGCGGCGAGGAGTCATGACCGCCGTCGCCGATCTGATGGACTACGAGGACGTCCTGGAGCGCTTCGACCCGGTGCTCGGGCTTGAGGTGCACACCGAACTGTCCACCCGCACCAAGATGTTCTGCGGCTGCTCGACCACGTTCGGCGCCGAGCAGAACACCCAGGTGTGCCCGGTGTGTCTCGGCCTGCCCGGTGCGCTGCCGGTGGTGAACGGCGCCGCGGTGGAGTCGGCGATCCGGATCGGCCTGGCGCTCAACTGTGAGATCGCGCAGTGGTGCCGGTTCGCCAGGAAGAACTACTTCTACCCGGACATGCCGAAGAACTTCCAGACGTCGCAGTACGACGAGCCGATCGCGTACAACGGTTACCTGGACCTGGAACTGGCCGACGGCGAGGTCTTCCGCGTGCACATCGAACGTGCGCACATGGAGGAGGACACCGGCAAGTCGCTGCACGTCGGCGGCGCCACCGGCCGCATCCACGGTGCCGAGTACTCGCTGCTGGACTACAACAGGGCCGGTGTGCCGCTGATCGAGATCGTCACGAAGCCGATCGTCGGCACCGGCCGCCGGGCGCCCGAGGTGGCGCGGGCGTACGTCACGGCGCTGCGCGACCTGCTGCGCGCGCTGAACGTCTCGGACGTGCGGATGGACCAGGGTTCGCTGCGGTGCGACGCCAACGTGTCCCTGATGCCGCGCGGCTCCGCCGAGTTCGGCACCCGCACCGAGACGAAGAACGTGAACTCGCTGCGCAGCGTCGAACGGGCGGTCCGGTACGAGATGTGCCGGCAGGGCGCGGTGCTCGCCGCCGGTGGCCGGGTCACCCAGGAGACCCGCCACTACGACGAGTCGACGGTGACCACGTCGGCCGGGCGGACCAAGGAAACGGCCGAGGACTACCGGTATTTTCCGGAGCCCGACCTGGTGCCGATCGCGCCGTCCCGGGAATGGGTGGCGGAACTGCGCGCGACGCTGCCCGAGTTGCCGTGGCAGCGGCGCAAGCAGGTGCAGACCGAGTGGGGCCTGTCCGACGCCGAGTTGCGCGATCTGGTCAACATCGGCGCGCTCGACCTGATAACGTCCACAGTAGACGCTGGTGCGTCACCGGCCGAGGCGCGGTCGTGGTGGGTGTCCTACCTCGCCCAGCAGGCCAACACCCGCGGCGTGGAACTGGCCGACCTGCCGATCACGCCGGCCCAGGTGGCGCGGGTCGCCGCGCTGGTGGCGGGCGGGGAGCTGACCACGAACCTGGCCCGCCAGGTGGTGGACGGCGTGCTCGCCGGCGAGGGTGAACCGGACGAGATCGTCGCGGCGCGCGACCTGAAAGTGGTGTCCGACGACTCGGCGCTGATCGCCGCCGTGGACGCGGCCTTGGCCGCACAGCCGGACATCGCGGAGAAGATTCGTGGCGGCAAGACGAACGCGGCGGGCGCGATCGTCGGCGCGGTCATGAAGGCCACGAAAGGCCAGGCCGACCCGAAGCGCGTCAGGGAACTGGTGATCGAACGCTGCCAGTAGCGTGGTCGACCGAGTGGTGCCCGCCGACCGCGACGCCGCCGTCCGGCAAACCGCATGGTTCCAGCGGAATCTGCCTGGCCGGTGGCTGTGTCGTGTTGGTCAGTCCGGACGGTTCCCGCTGGACGCTGCCCGGTGGCCGGGCCGAGCCCGGCGAGACGGCCCATGACGCGCTCGTCCGCGAGGTCGCGGAGGAGGCGTGCGCGACGGTGACCCGGGCGCGCCTGCTCGGGTACGCGCGGGGGACCAGTGTTGCCGGGCCGGAGTTGGGATTGGTGCTGGTCAGGGCGATGTGGCTGGCCGAGGTGGTGGTCGAGCCGTGGTCGCCTCGGTTCGAGATGACCCATCGTGAGCTGGTGCCGGCCGCGGAGGCGTTTGGCCGGGTGGAGGTCGAGGCCGGTCAGGAGCACATCTACCGGCGGCACTTCCTGGAGGCCGGGCTGCCGGTCGATTGAGCAGGTGCCCGTGCGGTCGTGGGCTTGACTCTTGCCGCGGAGTGCGGAAGCCCAACTCCGAGGGTCCTCAGTCCTGCCCTCCGCCAGCCGGCTGACTGGTGATGACCACGACCCGATCGTCGGAAGACTCCGGATGACCACCGGGCTCCTTGTTCACCGTCCCCGCCATGGCACCGCGATCGTCGATGATGTCCATGCCGCTCAACTGGCCGAACCCGTCCGGTCCCTGCAACGAGACGGTCGGCTTGGCGGTGAACGAACCGTCGCTGTTCAGCGCCAGCGACTGCACGTCCGCGGCGGCCGACATCGCCACCATGACCGACGTGCTGAACGCGGCACATCCGGCGACGCCCGGCTTGTCCGGCCACGTCCATGCCGGCTGGTTCAGCGCCTGGCCGAGGTTGAGCCGGTACAGCACGTCCTGGCTGGCCGTCCGATCGGTGACCCATGCCTTGCTGCCGTCCAGCGACGTGCACACGCCACCCGGGTCGATCAGGCCGGACGCCACGATCGGCGAGTCCGGATTCGGGTTGCCGGGGGCGGGCGCTCCGTCGACGTCGATGCGCAGCACCTTGCCGGCCAGGGAACGCGGATTGTTCGCGGCGGCGGGATTTCCGGCGTCGCCGGTGGCCACCAGCAGCTCACCGCGATGATCGACGGCGAGCACGCCACGGTTGTCCGTGGCGCCGCGCGGGATGCCGGTGAGCACCGGTTTCGGCGTGTCACCGGGGGCGATCAGCATGACGCGGTTGTCCTTGGGCGTCGTCACGTACGCGAAGATCAACTGGTCCTGCGTGTACGTGGGCGACAGCGCGAGACCGGTCAGGCCGCCGTCGCCGGTCGCGTTGACCGGAAGTTTCGCCACCGGCACCGGCTGGTCGCCCTTGTGCACGCGGACGATCTCGCCGGTGGTGCGTTCCGCGGCCAGGCCGACCGGGTCGTTCGCGGTGCCGGGCAGGGCCACGACGGCCGACACCCGGTCCAGGCAGGTCGCGATCACGGCCGGGTTGAAGTCCTGGCAGCCCTGCGGCGGCGGGACCGACGTCGGGTCCTGCGGCTGTTGCGGGATGCCACCACCCTGGCCGCCGCCGGACTGGCCGGGCAGCACCGGGTTGGGCGGCGACTCCGGGGCCAGGCTCGGCGCAGCCGACCAGTTGCCGGGCGACGCCTCCTGGTTGAACGTGGCACAACCGGCCAGCGTCACCATCGTCGCACCGACCGCGAGAGCGGCCGGCCACCGCCGCAGGCCCGCTGACCTGGTCCGCCGTGCGTGAGACACGACATCCAGCCTAGGCCGACCAGCGTGAGCGTCGGGTTAGCGCTGGTGGGCCAGGCACCAGTGGCTCGCGCCATGCACGGCGTCGATCCGCTCCACCAGCAAATCCAGCTCGGCTGCCAGTTCCACGGGCGCCTCCAGCGGCAGGAAGTGGCTGGTGGGCAGCACCCTGATCCGCGCCTGCGGCAGCGCGCCCACCGCCCTGGCCACGCGCTTCGGGTCGGCGATCAGGTCGTACCGGCCGGCCAGCACGGTGACCGGGCAGCTCACCCCGGCCAGGTCCGGCCCCGGCTCACCGGCCAGGGCCAGCGCCAACTGGCCGTACCAGCCCCAGTCGTGGGACAGGAACCGCCGCCCGGCCGCCACCACGTCGGCGGTCCGGCTGGCCGGCAGCATCACCCCGCTGTGCCTGACCAGCGCCGCCGTCACCGGGTTCACCGGCAGCCGGTGCAGTATCGCGTTCAACACCGGTCCGGCGGCCCGCACCACCTGCGCCACCGAGGACGCCATGCCGCGCTGCACCACCGCGGGCAGGCCGAGCACGCCGAACAACCCGGGAAACGGGTCACCGGGCGCGCCCGCCACCAGCAGCAGGCCGGAAACCCGGTCCGGGTAGCGGACCGCCAACTCGCACGCCACCCCGGCACCGGCCGACCACCCCATCACCACGGCCCGCTCGACACCGGCGTCGTCCAGCACGGCCAGCGCGTCCGTCACGTGGTCGGCCAGCCGGATGCGGCTCGGGTCCGCCGGCCGGGCCGATCCCAGCGTGCCCCGGTGGTACCAGCTGTGCACCCGCCACCGCCGGGCGTCCGGCCCGTCCAGGTACGGCCACGCCTCCGGCATGGTGCCCAAGCCGGGACACAGGAGCACGTCCCGGCCGTGACCGCCGGTCCGCCACACCCTGATCACCGTGCCGTCGGCCGAGTGGATCTCGTGTTCACGCACTGGAGAAGTGTGCCGTACCAGGGGTCGAGGTGCCGTCGTGGCCGGGACGCTTACGGTGTGCCCGTGACTATCTCGGTGTTGGTTCCCGACGACAACGGTGTCGCCGCGCTGTCCGGTGTGGATGGCGTGGTGCCGGTGCGCTACCAGGCCGGCCAGGACTGGCCGGCGGACGCCGCGTCCGCGCAGGTGTTGGTGCCCGGCTTCCTGGCCCGTGACGACGTGCCGCGCCTGCTGGCCGGCCTGCCGAAGCTGGAGTACGTGCAGTTGCTGTCCGCGGGCGCCGAGAACTGGATCGGCCGGCTGCCCGAACACGTCCTGCTGTCCACCTGCCGGGGAGCGCACGGCGGCAGCACGGCGGAGTGGGTGGTCGGCGGCCTGCTGGCCGTGTACCGCGACTTTCCCCGGCTGATCGCCGCGCACGCCAGGCAGGAATGGGACTTCCACTCCACGGACACCTTGCAGGACAAGCGGGTGCTGATCGTCGGCGCGGGCGATCTCGGTGACCAGTTGGCCCGCCGGCTCGCCCCGTTCGACGTGGCGCGGGTGACGCTGGTCGGCCGGCGCGCCAGGGACGGCGTGCACAGCGTGGCCGAACTGCCCGGCCTGCTCGGCGAACACGACGTCGTGGTGCTGATGGTGCCGCTGACCAGCCAGACGACGGGCATGGTGGACGCCGCGTTCCTGGCCGCGATGCCGGACGGCGCCATCCTGGTGAACGCGGCCCGCGGCCCGGTGGTGGACACCGACGCGCTGGTCGCCGAACTGGCCGGCGGCCGCCTGCGGGCCGTTCTCGACGTCACCGACCCGGAACCACTGCCACCCGGCCATCCACTGTGGACAGTCCAGGGGCTGTTCCTCACGCCGCACGTCGGCGGTTCCTGCCGGGGCGGCGCACGGCGGGCCTGGCGGGTCGCGGCGAGCGAGATCGCGCGCTACGCGGCCGGCGAACTGCCCCGCAACCTGGTCCGCGGCGAGTACTGAATGGTGATCGATCTCGCAGTCGCCGCCCAACTACGCAGGTCAGGCGAGTTCGGCGGCTGACCCCGCCAGAGATATCACCAGAACGTGTCGCTTTGGTGACGCGAATCACGTACCCTGCCGCGCGTGAGCACGTACTCCGACGACGGACTGTTCTACTCCAGTCGGAAAGCCGCGACCAGCAGCAGTTCCACCTACAACTCCGCTGGTCGGGACCCCTCCTCGTCCACGTTCGACGCGGACGAGGAGTTCGGCTACACCGGCGGGGACACCACATCGGTCATCCAGCCGGGCGGCGGTGCCGACAGCTACGGCCCGTCGCCGTTCGACGAGGACGACAAGTTGAGAGCCGTGCACTGGCGCGGCAACACCGATTTCGGCCTGCTGGTGCTGCGGGTCGTGCTCGGTGGCATCTTCATCGGCCACGGCCTGCGCCACCTGTTCGGCCTGTTCCACGGGACCGGACTCGACCCGCTCGTGGCGTTCATCCAGGCCAGTGGCTACACCGACCCGCACGTGCTGGCCTGGATCGCCGGCATCACCGAACTCGCCGGCGGCGTCCTGGTGGTGCTCGGCCTGTTCACCCCGCTGGCCACCGCGGCCCTGCTCGGCCTGCTGGCCAACGTCGTCGTGCTGAACTACAAGCACGGCTTCTTCGCGCCCAACGGCATCGAGATGGAAATGATCCTGGGTGCGGCGGCGTTCGCGCTGCTGTTCACGGGTCCGGGCCGGGCGTCGCTGGACCGCCCGACGCCGTGGTTCCGGCGACCGGGACTGAACGGCTTCATCTTCCTGTTCCTGTCCGCGGCC
>DATEPR010000408.1:0-6084 GCA_035273045.1 Pseudonocardiaceae bacterium
CGGCGATGCCGATCCGGTCACCGGGGTAGGTGTCCAGCACGGCGCGCCAGCCGCGGTAGATCTCGTGCACGCCGTCCTGGTCGAAATACGGCAGGTCGGAGATGTCGCGCTTGCCGAGTTCGCTGATGCCGGCGTCGGGCAGGCCCTGCGCCTTGACCATGCCGGTGGCCACGTCCACCCGGAACCCGTCCACGCCGAGGTCGAGCCAGAACCGCAGGATGTCCAGGAACTCGGCGTGCACGTCGGCCCGTTCCCAGTTCAGGTCCGGCTGTTCGGGCGCGAAGAGGTGCAGGTACCACTGGCCGTCCGGGACCCGCGTCCAGGCCGGCCCGCCGAACACGGACAGCCAGTCGTTCGGCGGCCGGTCGCCCTTGCCGTCCCGGAACACGTACCGGTCCCGCGCGTCCGATCCGGCACCGGCGACCAGGGCCTCGGCGAACCACGGGTGGGCGCTGGACGTGTGGTTGGGCACGATGTCCACGATGACCCGCAGGCCGAGCCGGTGGGCGTCGTCGACCAGCGAGCGGACGTCGGCGAGCGTGCCGAACAGCGGGTCGACGTCCCGGTAGTCGGCGACGTCGTAGCCGCCGTCGACCATCGGGGACGGGTAGAACGGCGTCAGCCACACCGCGTCCACGCCGAGTTCGGCCAGGTAGCGCAGCCGGCTGCGGGCGCCGAGCAGGTCACCGATCCCGTCACCGTTGCCGTCGGCGAAACTCCGCACGTACACCTGGTAGATCACCGCGTTCCGCCACCAGGCGTGCCCCATGGTCAGCACGCTACCGCCGCGACGGATGGTCAGCCGCGCCGTCTGGACCGGGACGGAATGCCGGCCGCAGCGCGGAACTTCGGCCGGAACCGCCGGCCCAGCCACAGCGTGGGCAGCGTGGCGAGCGCGCCGACCCCGGTGCTGGGCGCCCAGCCGGGCGCGGGAAGCGCGACGGACTGCGACTGCGGGTCGTGGTCGCCGATGCCCTGCCAGCGGGACGGCGGCCAGATGATGGTGCGGGCCTTGCCGATCACGTCGGACACCGGCACGACGCCCTGGATGCCGCCGCCGTTCTGGTAGCGGGAGTCGTCGGAGTTGGCGCGGTTGTCGCCCTCCACCCACAGGTAGCCCTGCGGGATGGACACCGGACCGTAGTGCAGTTGCAGGTTCGGTCCCGGGCGGTTCGGCTGCCAGTAGACGTACGGCTCGTCCAGCGGTTTGCCGTCCACCACGGTCCGGTTCTTCGAGTCGCAACACTGCACGACCTGGCCGCCGACCGCGATGACCCGCTTGACCAGGTCGTACTCGTTCGGCTTCGCCACGCCGATGGACGCGCCCAACTGCCGCAGCCAGCCCACCACCGGGTTGCTGCTGGTGTTCGGGAAGAACTCGGTCTGGTCCCAGCCGGGCGGACCCTTGAAGACGATCACGTCACCGGGCCGCGGCGAATGGAAGTCGTACACGACCTTGTCCACCAGGATGCGGTCGCCGGTGCCGTTGTTGCCGTTCAGGGTGCGCTCCATTGACCCGGACGGGATGACGTAGACCCGGGCGACGAAGGTCTGCACGAGGAACGTGAACAGCAGCGCCACGACCACCAGGACCGGCAGTTCGATCCAGAACGGCAGCTTGCGCCTGCGCTTCTCCGGTGCCTTGGTTTTGGTCTTCGCTGGCGGCGGCACCGGTTCCGGCTTCTCCTGGTAGATCTGCTCGTACAGGTCCTCGTCGTCGTCCGGTGGCGGCGGGACCGGCCGGACCGGTTGGGTTTCGAACGGCACCCGGCCGAACGGGCCGGGATCGGTCATGGCGTTCTCGAACCGCTCCCGGTCGAACGGCCCGGCCACGGGCGGCAGCGCGCCGGAACTCTGGTGCGGACGCGGCGCCGGGGGCTGCGGACCGGAGTCGTGGCTGGCCAGTTCGCCCGGCTTGCCGAACCAACCCCGCTCGAAACCGGCCGCGCCCTCGGGCGTGGGGTCGGCGTCCGGTCGTCCGCCGTCCGGTCCGGGGATCGGCCGGCGGACGCCGTTACGTCTCGGCTGCGGACCCCGGCGGGCACCGACCTGCCGCCCGGTGTCGTCCATCACTCACTTCCCCTCGCCACTTCCGCTCTCGATACTGCCCGAAGCAGTGATCCGAGCGCGATGCCACGACAGGGCTGACGACGCTCCGGAGTCGACCGGGCACACCGGATCAAGGGTACCCGCGGCGATGTGTTGGGGCCGTTACCAGGGCTAACCGACGCCCAGCAGGTCCACCACGAACACCAGCGTGGCACCGGGCGCGATGACACCGCCGGCACCGCGGTCACCGTAGGCGAGATGCGGCGGGATCACCAGTTGCCGCCGGCCGCCCACCTTCATCCCGGCGACACCCTGGTCCCAGCCGGCGATGACCCGGCCGCCGCCCAGCGGGAACCGGAACGGCTCACCCCGGTTCCAGGAGGCGTCGAACTCCTCCCCGCCGGCGTGCGTCACGCCCACGTAGTGCACGGTCACCGTCTGGCCGGGCTTGGCCTCCTCGCCGTCGCCGACGGTGATGTCGGTGACCACGAGGTCGGCCGGCGGCGGACCGGGAACCGGGCCGACGTCGGGCTTGCGCAACTCCATGCGGAGGACTCCTTCCACAGACGACAGGACGGCCGCCATCATGTCAGTCGCTTCGCGTACCAGCACTGCGCGTACGGGCCGGTGGTGAAGGCGGGCACCTCGTGGTAGCCGTGGGTGGCGTAGAGGTGGCGGGCGGCCGCCAGGTCGAGGCGGGTGTCCAGCCGGATCGTGTGCGCGCCGTGCTCGACGGCGTGCCGCTCGGCGGCGGCCAGCAGTGCCGCGCCACCACCGGTGCCCCGCGCCTCCGGCGCCACGAACACCCTGGCCAACTCGGCGAAACCCGGAGTGGCGAAGGACAAGCCGGCACAGCCCAGCGGTTCGCCGGCCAGGTACCCGACGAGGAACACGGCCAGGTGGTCGCTCGGGTCCTCGGCCAGGGCGGCGGCCAGCTCCGCGGCCGTGGCCGGCCGGCCGTACCACGAGCCGGCCACGTCGGTGAAGTAGCGGCGCAGCAGGCCGGCGGCGACCGAATCGGTCACCGGGACCCTGGTGATCGTCCAGGTCACCGGGTCGGCTCGCGGGGTGGCAGGCCGGCCGTGCGGTAGATGGCATCCACCACGGTCATGGTGCGGATCGAGTCGTCCGGTCCGGTGAGGATCGGCTCACCGCGCAGGACGGCGCCGGCGAAGGCGTCCAGTTGGTAGGCGTAGGTGGGGCGGCGGATCAGTCGCTCGATGCGCCTGGTGTCCGGGGTGCGGACGGTGAGGCGGTGGAAGACGTGCGGCGCCAGCGGGTTCAGCACGCGCAGCTCGCCGCGCGACCCGACCACCCGCGCGTTCACCCGCAGCAGGTCCGCCGACCACAGCGAGCAGCGGACCACCCCGGTGTGGCCGCCGGGGAAGGTCAGGCCGGCGCGCATCGCGCGGTCCACGTTCGGCGACCGGGTGGCCGCCGTCGCGGTGACCACCTCCGGTTCACCGCCGCCGAGCAGCCGCGCCATGTGCACGGCGTAGCAGCCGGCGTCCATCAGCGCGCCGCCGGCCAGGTCCCACCGGTAGCGGATGTCGCCGAAGCGGGGCAACGGGAAGCAGACGCTGGCGCGCACGTCGCGGACCGTGCCCAACTCGCCGGACGCCACGATCTCGGCCATCCGCGCGGCCAGCGGGTGGTAGCGGTAGTGGAACGCCTCCATCACCACGCGGCCGGCGCGCCCGGCGGCCGCGGCCACCTCCCGGGCCTCGTCGGCGTTCGCGGTGAACGGTTTCTCACCCAGCACGTGCTTGCCGGCGGCCAGCGCGGCGAGCGCCCAGCGGCCGTGCAACCCGTTGGGCAGCGGGACGTAGACGGCGTCCACGTCCGGGTCGGCGAGCAGCGCGGCGTAGCCGCCGTAGGACTTCGGGATGTGGTGCTTCGCGGCGAACTCCTTGGCCCGCCGGGGATCCCGGGACGCGACCGCCACCACGTCCACCTCGACGCTGTCCCTGGCCGGCCGGATCACGGCCTGCGGCGCGATGCGTGCCGTGCCGAGGATCCCCAGCCGTAGCGTTGCGCTCATCACCGCATCCTGCCCCAGCCGGGCGCGTATGGTCGGATGGACCGCCAGCAGGAGGACGTGACGCCGTGGCCAGCCCCACCAGCCTGCTCGCCGAACGCGAACACGTGCTGCTGACGTTCGACGGACCGGTCTGCTCGGTGTACGCGGGCGTCGGCGAACGGGTCGTGGCCGACCGGCTGCGCGCGTATCTCGGCCCACACCTGCCGGAAACGGTGGCCACCACGGCCGACCCGTTCGAGGTGCTGGCATGGGCGCGCACCCTGTCCGCGACGGCCGGCCGGCTGGTCGAACTGGAACTGCGCAAACAGGAACTGGCCGCGATGGCCACCGCCGTGCAGACGCCGGGCGTGCTGGACCTGGTGCGCGACCTGGCGTTGCGCGGCCACACGGTGACCGTGGTGAGCAACCACTCCATGGACGCGGTCGGCGCCTACCTGGCCGGCAGGGAGATCGGCCGGTACGTGTACGAGATCAGCGCCCGGCACAGCGAGGAACCCACGCCCCTGATGCCCGACCCGTACCTGCTCACCCAGGCCGTCCTGCTGCTGGACACCACGCCGGACCGGGCCTGCCTGGTCGCCGGGTCCGTGATGGACGTACAGGCGGCCAGCGCCGCCGGCCTGCCCGCCATCGAGTACGCCCCGCACTCCGCGGCCCTCGTCGGCACGATGAGCGAGGTCTGAGTCGCGTACCTTGCAGGTGCCAGGGATGGTGCCGCGTGATCGGAGACGACGGTGTCTCCGCAGGTGGTGATGGAGCCGGCGAGGGGACTTGAACCCCTAACCTTCCGCTTACAAGGCGGGCGCTCTGCCGATTGAGCTACGCCGGCGCGGGCCGTGGGCCCGGGAACATCGTAGAGGGCACTACCGTTCGTCACCTGCGGCTATCGGTCTACTCCCGGTGTGAGCGTCGCGGCATTCGCGCTGCTGATGGTCGCTCGTCCGGGCGAGGCCGGGGACGAGCGTGAGGAACGCCACGTGAGGAAGGAGGGTCACTAGTGGTGCGGCTCGACCGGAAGCGCAGGCGCCGCTGGGTGTCTGCCCCGGCTCGGCAGCCACAGCCGATCGGGCCGGCGTTGCCGGATGACGCGACCGTCAACCAGGTACTGGACGTGGCGTTGCGCATCGGCGAGGTGCTCATGGCCAGCGGGGCGGGCGCGTCGGACGTGACCGCGACCGTGATCGCCGTGACGTCGGCGTTCGGGCTGCCGCACTGCGAGGTGGACGTGATCTTCACCTCGATCAGCATCTGCTGCCAGCGTGGCTCGGACCTGGCGCCGGTGACGACCCACCGCGTGGTCCGCGGCCGGGCACTGGACTACACGCGACTGGCCGACGTGGAGCGGCTGGTGCGCGACATCACCGGCGGGCGGACGGACCCGGCGTCGGCCGGCACCCGGCTGCGGAACATCACCGAGGCGCCGCACCCGTACCCGCGCTGGCTGGCCACCGCCGCCTGGGCGGTGATGGCGGCCGCGATCGCGGTGCTGATCGGCGGCGACACGCGGGTCGCGGTGATCGCCGGGCTGACGACGGCCGCGATCGACCGGGTGGGCCGGCTGCTCAACCGGCGCGGACTGCCGTTCTTCTTCCAGCAGCTCGTCGGCGGCGGGCTGGCCACCGCGGTGACGCTGCTGATGATGTGGTTGCACCTGCTGCCCACCGGGGTGGCGCCGTCGCTGGTGGTCGCCGCGGCGATCACCGTGCTGCTGTCCGGGCTGTCCGTCGTCGGTGCCGTGCAGGACGCGATCTCCGGGTTCAACGTGACGGCGGCGGGCCGGGCCGTCGAGACCGCGATGATGTCGGCGGGGCTGGTGGCCGGCGTGGTGCTCGCGCTCGGTGCCGCCGTCCGGTTCGGGCTGCCGAACGCGCCGCTGGCGGACACGCTGCCGCAGACGGCGCTGCGGCTGCCGGCCCAGGCGCTGGGGGGTGCGGTGGCGGCCGCGTGTTTCGGGTTGGCGAGTTACGCGCCGCTCGGCGCGCTGCCGGCGTCGG
>DATEPR010000409.1:0-2937 GCA_035273045.1 Pseudonocardiaceae bacterium
GCGACAGCGAGCACCGGCGGGGCCGACGACGGCGGCGGCTCCGGCTCAGGTGGGAGCGGCGGCGGCGGTGGCGGCGGCAGCGGCGGTGGCGGCGGAAGTGGCGGCGGCATCGCCCGGTTGCGCGTCACCGGTTCCTGCGGCGACGTGCTCGACATGCGCCTGAAGGCGGCCGGCGACCCGCTGACCCTGCAGGTCACCATCCCGTCCGCGGACTCCACCGAAGTGTGGTCGTTGTCCGCGACCGAACAGGACTACGACGCGGTCACCGGCGGCCGCATCGGCAACCCGGTCAACCTGGTCCCGACCATCCTGCCCGCGCTGGCGTTCAGCACGGTCGAGGGTGGCTTCAGCACGACCGGCACCTTCCCCGACTCCGGGGGTCGCACGCACGGCTTCAGCTACACGGCCACGAGGACCTCCCCGACGCCGTTGACGTGCACCAACCAGGGCTTCTGGACCGCGCCCGCGGGCAGCCAGGGACCCACGGCGGAGAACCCGGTCGGCAGGCCGGACACCGCACCGGCGCTCACCGGAGCGACCGAGGCGGACGCCGGCGCGCACGCCGTGGCTGTGCAGTTCGACCAGGAGATGCTGGCCACGGCACAGGGCACGCCGGACCTCAACCGGTTCGCCGTCACCGTCGACGGCGTGTCGCGAGCGGTCACCGGTGTCACGGTGACGAACGACTCGCCGCCGTTGCGGGCGGTCGTCGACGTCACGTTCGGCGGTGCCGCGCTCGCCTCGGGCCAGACGGTCACCCTGCAGTACCGGCAACCGCTGACGTCGAGCGATCCGGCGTTGCAGGATCTGGAAGGGCTCAAGACCGCCAGTTTCGGCCCGCTCAGCGTCCCGGCGTTCTGATCCCTCCCACCACGGCCGCCCGGCGAGCGCACCCTCGCCGGGCGGCTTCGCGCGCGGCCGGCCTGGCTGTCCACAACGGACGTTCACGTCCGGCGTGGCCGCTTCGGCGGGCGTGCCGGGGCACGTCGGCGGCACTGGGTAACGGCTAGGTCACGCGGCCCGTTAGCCTGTCCGGGTTTCGACCACGCAGGAACGGACGGGGAGACCACCGGGTGCCGCCGCAGTCGCGCCATCGCCGCAACACCGACGCCGACACCGACGTCCTTCCCGTGTACGGCAGACAGCCGGCGTGGGAACTGGCCGACACCGTCGTGTTCCCGCCGGTCAGCGGCGACCTGACGGTGGACGCGCCGGAGGCCGAGCGGTCCGGCTCGTCGCTGGGCAGGGCGACCGGTTCGATGGCGATCGCCGGCCTGGTCAGCAAGATCACCGGCCTGGCCAGGAACCTGGTGATCGCCTGGGTGCTCGGCCTGTCGGTGGCCGCGGACGCCTACAACGCGGCCAACACGCTGCCCAACCAGGTGTACGCGCTGCTGGTCGGCGGTGTGCTGACCAGCGTGCTGGTGCCGGTGCTGGTGCGGGCGCGCACCGAGGACCCGGACGGCGGCGTCGCGTACACGCAGCGGCTGATCACCATGACGACGGTGTTCTCGCTGCTGGTGACCGTGCTCGCGGTCGCGTGCGCGCCACTGCTGACCGCGCTGGTGGTGGACGACTCGACCGGCAGGGCCGATCCGGCGCTCACCACGGCGTTCGCCTACCTGCTGCTGCCGCAGATCCTGTGCTACGGGCTGACCGCGCTGCTCACCGCCGTGCTCAACGCCAGGCACGTCTTCGGCATCACCGTGTGGGCGCCGGTCGCGAACAATGTCGTCCTGCTGGTCACGTTCGGCATCTACCCGCTGTTGCCCGGCCCGGTCACGCTCGATCCGGCGCGACTGGACACCGCCCAGGTGCTGGAACTGGGCATCGGCAGCACGCTGGGGGTCGCGGTGCAGGCGGTGATCCTCGTGCCTGCGGTGCTGCGCAGCGGGCTGCGGCTGCGCTGGCGGTGGGGCCTGGACCACCGGTTCGCCGAGTTCGGCCGGCTGGCCGCATGGGCGCTCGGGTACGCGCTGCTCGCGCAGGTCGGCGTCGTGGTGGTGACCAACGTGGCCACCGCGAACGGCGGCCTCACCATCTACAACACGGTGTGGCTGCTGGTCCAGTTGCCCTACGGCGTCCTCGGGTTCGCGCTGATCACGGCGATCCTGCCGAGGATGAGCCGGGCCGCGGCGGCCAGGAGGTTCGAGGACGTCAAGAACGACCTGTCGCTGGCCACCCGGTTGTGCTCGGCCACGATGCTGCCGATCAGCGCCCTGCTGACGGTGCTCGGGCCGTCGCTGGGCCAGGCGCTGTTCTCCTTCGGGCACAGCGCGGGCGACGCGGGCCGGCTCGGCGTGGCGCTGGGCGCGTCCGCGTTCGGCGCGCTGCCCTACTGCATCACGTCGATCCAGATGCAGGTGTTCTACGCGATGAAGGACGCGCGCACGCCGACGCTGATCATGTCGATCATGATGGCGGTCAAGGTGTCGTTGTCCTACCTGGCGCCACACGTGCTGTCGCCGTCGCACACGGTGTACGGGCTGGTGTTCGCCAACTCGTTCGCGTTCGTCTCCGGCTGGGTGGTCGGTGAGGTGTGGCTGCACGCCCGGCTGGGCAGGCTCGGCACCCGCCGGGTCGGCCTGACCATCGGCAAGAGCCTCGTCGCGGCCGTGGCGGCGGGCGTGGTGGCGCTGGGCGTGCGCGAGGTCTCCCCCGGCGGGACGGCGGGCGCGTGGCTGACCATGATCGTCGGCGGCGGTGCCGGCATCGTCGCGGCGCTCAGCGCGCTGAACCTGCTGCACACCCCGGAACTGGCCGCCATCCGCCGCCGGATCGGCTGAGTCAGCCCGCCGGATACAGCCCGCGCCCGGCGGCGAACACCCGCACCAGCCCGAACAGCGCGCCGACGTTCGGCGTCGGCATGCCGAGCCGGCCACCGATCTCGTGCACCACACCGAGCAGCGCGTCCAACTCCAGCGGCCGTTCCGCGCG
>DATEPR010000410.1:0-3610 GCA_035273045.1 Pseudonocardiaceae bacterium
CCAAGGCCGATCACGGCCGCCGCCGTGACCACCCGGCGGGTGCCGCTGCGCTCGGTGATCCCGGTCAGCAGCCACCAGCTCAACCCCAGCCACAGTAGCGCCAACCCGGTCTCCAACCCGGACGACGCGAAGTCCCAGAACGTCGCCACCGCGACCGGCACCAGCACACCGGCGGGCACCAGCAGCCCGGTCGTGCCGTGCGAGCGGTGCAGGCGAAAGCACCCGGCCAGTGCGAACAGCAGCCCGGCGATCGCGCACTCGATGCCCAGCACGACGGCGTCCACGGCGACGTCGCCTCGGAAGATCAGCGCGGCGAACGCCAGCAGCCACGTCCACAGTGCGCTGGTGTCCACCTCGTCCCGCTGGAACGGGTTGTAGTTCGGCCCGTTGCCGGCCAGGATCTGCCGCACCTCGCGTACCACGATCAGCCCGTCGTCACTGATCCACCGGCTGAAATAGGCAAGGACGCCGAACACGGCGACGGCGAGCAGGGCGGCGCCGATCGAGGCGCGCAACCGCCACGAAACGCCGGTCGGGGCGGGTGGTGCGGTGGCCGGCGCGGGCTCGGGACTGATGTCGCCAGGCACGCTCGGGCTCGACGTCATTGACATCCTGGCGATCCGATTCCCTGGTTCGGGCAGGCAGCCTGCTGACTGTATCGGTCGCGCGAAATTCCGTCGACTGTAAGGTTCACGCCCGGCCAGTCGGGTGTCGCCGCCGGCCCGGGCCGGCCGGCGCGCGGCCCTCGCAGAACCGGTTGAACAGGACATAGCGCCCTCGACGTGGCTCGCGAGTGCGGCTGCGTGAGTCGAGTGCCAGGCACTGCTCGGGCTCGGCGAGACGAACGGGCGGTCCAGCGGTACGCGAAGGGGATGGCGGACATCACCCACGCGCAGCGGCACTGCGCCGCCCTCGACGACCGGGCACGGTGTGCTTCCGTTGCGTGACCGAACGGCGACCGGTCCGTTCGGCGTCCTGAGTGCTCAGCCCGGCGGGTAGAAGGTGCGCCAGTTGGGCCGGGACGGGATCTGGCGGCCGGATGGACCCTGGCCGAACAGGAACAGCAGGTTGGTCGTCATCGCCGTCATGGCCGTCGCCGGGCAGTCCGCTCCCTGGCAGCCGGCGTCCAGCGCCGGGATCCAGTTGTTGGTGCCGCTGTCCCACACACCCGCCTTGCTGGCCGGGTCGGTGTAGTAGGTCATGTCGGAGTAGAACACCGGGCCTTTCCTGGTCGCCGCCTGCGCCTGGCGCACCGGCAGCGGCGAGTGCGCCAGGACCTGCACGTCCGGCGGGTGCGCCGCCACCGGCTCCAGACTGTCCACATCGGACGCGATCACGGCGGGCACGGTGGCGCCCCTGCCCAGGCCGGTGTCCTTGAAGATCCACGCCGACGGATCGGCCACCGCCAGGTTGGCGTGCACGCCCGGCTCCAGGAAGCCGTTGTACGACTCGCCGACGAAGCCGTCCTCCGGCCAGCTCGCCGGCGGCGACCCCCACGTGTTGCCGGTGACCTGCTTCGGTTCGCCCTTGCCGTTCAGCGGGTCGGCCGCCGAGTCGCGGTAGTCCACCAGCTCGCGGTCGTCACCCAGCGGCGACGGCTGCGTCCGGACGTGCCGCAACACGGCGCTGGCACCGAAGAACGCGACGTTCAGGCCCTTGGCGTTGGCCTGCTGGACGGCGGTGCGCTCGCCGAGCGACCAGCACTCGTCGTGGCCGAGCGACAGCAACGCGCTATGTCCGGAAAGGACACCCGGGTGGTCCTGCACGACCATGTCGTTCACGTAGTCGACGTCCAGCCCCTCGCGTTCCAGCAACCGCACCAGCGGCGCCTCCAGGGTCGGGAAGTTCCCGGCACCCCGGCCGTCGGCGTACGGCCGGTCGAAGCTGACCACCCTGGCCCGCGTGCACAGCGGATACACGCCCGGCGGGCAGGTTCCGACGCCCTGGTAGTAGTCGAACCCGCCGTACGGGTTCCACGCCTGCCACGTGAACACGTCGTTCTTCACCAGGTAGGTGGCGTGGCTGGCCGGATCCCACACGGTCAGCGGCACGTAACCCTGCTCGTCGCCCGCGCCGACCAGTTTCAGCAGGTAGTCACCCGGCGGGAACGCCTCGGTGACGTGCATGGTCAGCGACGGCTTCCAGTTCGCGCAGGACACCATGTTGATCCCGCCGATCAACGGGCACTTCGCCTGCACCCCGCCGGGAAGGTCCGGTGACTCCCACACCAGCCGGCCGCCCGCGCCGCCGTAGTAGCCGATCCGGAACGCCTCGACATGGAACGTTCTGGCCGAAGTGGACACGAACAGCCGAACCGGCTGGCCGGTCGTCGCATATGTCTGGTCGGCGAATCCCTCGATGAGACCGGTGGCCGGTGCGTGGGTGATCCGCCAGTCCGGCGAACCGGGCAGGTCGTTCTCCTTGACCACCCACGCGGCCCGCACGCCGGACGCGGTCAGTTCGGTCGCCGGCAGCGGCGGCGTCGGGACCGGAGCCGGAGCGGGCGCCGTGGTGGCCGGGGGAGCGGCGACCGCGGCGGGTTGCGGCGTCACCTGGACCGCGAGCGCGCCGAGCCCGGTGGCCAGCAGCACGCCGGCCGCGCCGATCAGCACCAGCCGCGATCTCGGACTCGGCATTGTCCATCACCCGGAAACGTTCGACGACCCACCGACGTTCGCAGTGCCGACCCGTCGCGTCAAGACCCGATTCCGCCGGACAGCACCAGCCGTAACGTCACCGGCTCCGGCACCAGCCGGTACTCCGGCAGCACACCCGGACCACACGACGCCGAACCGAGACCCTGCAGGGCGGCGTCCACGTTCAGCCAGATCCGGTCGCCCGCCACCAACTCGTGGGTGTGCTTCGCGGCGGCCAGGTCCTCGCTGGTCCAGCGGCGCGCGGTCAGGTGCACCGTCGGATCACCCTCGACCCGCAGCCACCGCCCGGCGCCGGTGAACGCCGCCCACCGGACGTCCGACCGGTTGCCGTTCTCCTGCGGGAACACGTACGGCGTCTGCCACTCGTCGACCCCCATCGAGTACCGGCCGATCCGCGCCGCCCGCCGACTGTCCGGATAGGACTCGCCGGGTCCGGTGCCGAACCAGGTCACCCGGTCCAGGTCCGGCGGGATCGCCAGCCGTACCCCGACCCTGGGCAGCACGGACAGCCAGCCGCCGTCCTGCCGCACGTCCAGGTCCAGCCGCAGCCGCTCACCGTCCGACGTCCACCGGTACACCGCGAGGAACGCGACGTCCGTCGCCGCCGGCGCGACCCGGGTGGTCACCGTCAGCGCCGAACCGTCGTCGGCCAGTGACACCACGCGGTGCCGCAGCCGGTGCAGGCCCACCCGCCGCCACTCCTGCGCCACGGTCTCGCCGGCGCCGTGGTAGCCCTCGTCGTTGTCGGTCGGCGCCCGCCACAGGTCCAGCCTCGGCCCGGTCACCGCGATCCCGGCGAGCGCGACCAGCCGGCCGCACTCGTCGAACTCGCCCGGCCCGAGCCGGCGGCCACCGTCGGACGTCCTGGCCGTCGCCGGCACCACGCGCGCCGGCGGCTCGACCAGCGGCGCCTGGCCCCAGGCGATTTCGTGGCCGGCGTCGGCCCACGGCTG
>DATEPR010000411.1:0-11158 GCA_035273045.1 Pseudonocardiaceae bacterium
CTGTGGTGCTCACCGGCGGCCGGACCGGTGCCGCCGTCCTCGCCCAGGTGAACGCCAGCCCCGCGCGGGACGCCGTCGACTGGGCGCGGGTGGACCTGTACTGGGGTGATGAGCGGTTCCTGCCGGCCGGCGACCCGGAGCGCAACGAAACGCAGGCCAGGGCGGCGTTGCTGGACCACATCCCGGTGCCGGCCGAGCGGGTGCACGTGATGGAGCCGTCGGACGGCCGGTTCGGCGACGATCCGGACGCGGCGGCCGCCGCCTACGCCGAGTCGCTGGCGTCCGGCGGCGAACCCGTGCCGGCGTTCGACTTGTGCCTGCTCGGGGTCGGCGAGGAGGGTCATGTGGCGTCGGTCTTCCCGGACTCGCCGGCGGTCCACGAGACGACGCGGACGGTGGTCGCGGTCCGCGACTGCCCCAAGCCGCCGCCGACCCGGGTGTCGCTGACGCTGCCGGCCATCCGGCACTCGGCCCAGGTGTGGCTGATGACCACCGGCGAGGCCAAGGCGGACGCGGTCGCGACGGCGTTGGCCGGCGCCGGCGAGGTGGAACTCCCGGCGGCCGGCGCCCGGGGCCGGCAGCGCACCCTGTGGCTGCTGGACCGCGCCGCCGCCAGCAAACTCCCCGGCTAACGCAGATACCGCCGCTGGGCCAACTCCGGCACCAGACCGACCACCCCAGCCAGCAGGGGACCGAGCAACAGTTCGATCGGGCGAAACGGCGTCGACCCGGCCGCGTCCACGCCGACGGCCAGCAACAGCAACAAGGCCGTCCGGGTGACCGTGGCGGGGCCGATCGCGGCCAACTCGTCCGAACCGCCGAAGCAGCCGCAGTTGATCTCCAGTCCTCTGGCCAGCGCGGACGCCTGGGCGGCCAGGAACACCGCGAGCAGCAGCGTGGCGAGCGCGGCGCCGAACGGCCGGGTCGGCGGTGGGACCAGCAGCACCGTGGTGACCAGTTCCCCGGCCAGCACCGCCAGCGCGGCCGGCAGCACCAGCAGCGCCGGCAGCAGGCGGTAGGCGGCGACCTGGCCGGCGAACTCCCGGAACCTGCCCAGCTTCCCGATGGCCGCCCAGCCCAGCACGCAGCTGAGCACCGGGTATGCCGAGTCCAGGACGATCATGTGGTCCCCGCCAGTGAACGATCACCGTTCCATGCCTGCGTGACCATGGAATAGGTTGCTGGTTGATCGCTCAAGAAGCCGTTCGGCGGCACCGTGGCCGCCGGACGCGGCAACGCCACCACCGGCGCCACCCTGACGTGCGCGTACCTCCACCGGTGAGACCCGATCCGGCTGCCGTCCGCGGGCCGGCGGGAACGGAAAGTTACGCTCGGCCGGTGGCCCGCTCCTCACCCTTCGCCGACGTCGCCGACGGTCCGGCCGAGGACGCCGTGATCGTCGAACTGGGCCGGCCGACCCGGAAGGCGTTCGGGTGCTTCGTGGTGACCACCGTGTTCCTCGCGTTCGTCGCGCTGGCCGCGCTGAGCTACGCGATCTTCGCGGTGCCGGGGCCGGTGTCAGCTCCCCCGGCGTTGCGGCCGGTGGCGGCCGTGCTGGGGGTGATCTTCCTGGCCATGGTGTGCGGCCTGGTCGCGGTGACGGTGCGGGTGGTGCGGCACCGGCAGGCGCTGGCGTTCGACGCGGACGCCGTGTGGTGCCGTACCGAACGCACGACAGTGCGGTTGCCGTGGGCCGACCTGGCCGCCGTGCGGGTGGTGGCGCCGACCGTGCCGAAGGGCGTGCGGACCAGCGCGCCGCGCACGCCCGTCGTCGAACTGTGCCCGGCCGCCGAGGCCACGGTCCGGCGGCATCCGGAACTGGCCGACTCGGTCACCGGCGGCGAACCGGTCCGGCCGGACCTGCCCGCGCTGCGGTTCGCGTTCCGGCTGTCGTCGGACGACGACCGGCCGGCGGTGGAGGCGGCACTGGACCGATTCGCCCCGGACCTGCGTGTGCCTTAGCACATTTTCACCGGCATTCGTCGCTCCGCGCGTCCCGACGGACACGTTCGGCGCTTATTGAAGGTGAGGGGCGACGCCGGGCCGGACGGGGTACATCAAGTGTGGAAACGATCGATACGGGAAGTCGCCGGCAAGTATCGTACGCAGCACGTCGACGTCGCAGGAGGTGCCGCCCTGGCTGTCCGGTCGTCCACAGCGGCAGGTACGGGTGTCCCGCCCGACGACACCTCGTTGCGCCTGTCCGTCGGCTGGACCGGACCGTGGCTGCGCCGGCACCAGGCCGTGCTGATCGACGCGCTGGCCGTCCTGGTGGCCGCGCTGGACGTGGCGATGGCCGTGCCGGACGGCTCCGTCGCCACCTACTCGCTGGTGCTGTCCGGGATCGCGGTGGCGGCGCTGGTGTTCCGGCGGCGGTTCCCGTTCGCCACGACCATCGTGGCGATGCCCGGGTTCCTGGCCGGCTGGTCCGAACTGGGCGCGATGATCGCGCTGGGCACGCTGGCGTGGAAACGCGGCTGGAACTGGCGGACCGTGGTGGCCGCGGTCGGCGTGTGGGCGTGCCGGTTCGTGATCTGGTCGCCACCGCCGGCGTGGCCGTTGCAGGACTTCGTCCAGGAGACCTGGCGCCGGCACGTCGAGGACGGCATCTACGCCTGTTTCGTGGTGTTCATGCCGATCGCGATCGGGCTGCTGGTGATCGCCCGGCATGACCTGTCCACCCGGATCGTCGAGCTGGCCGCCAGCCGGGGCCGGGAGCAGCGGCTCCAGGCCATCGCGATCCGCGCGGACGAGCGGGCCAAGATCGCCAGGGAGATGCACGACGTGGTGTCGCACCAGGTCAGCCTGATCGCCATGCAGGCGGGCGCGCTCCAGGTCACCACCACGGACGACCAGGCCAGGCACACCGCGCAGATCATCCGGGAGCTGTCCACCCGCACCCTGGACGAGCTGCGCCACCTGGTGGGCGCGCTGCGCACCGCGACCGACGGCGCCGACGAACCGAACCTGGAGACCCTGCTGGACCTGGTCCGGGACAGCACGATGGACGTGACGCTGCGCATCGACCTGGACGGCCGCACGCTGCCCGCGTCGGTGGCCGGCGCGGCGTACCGGACGGTGCAGGAGGCGCTGACCAACGTCCGCAAGCACGCGGCCTACGCGCCGGCCACCGTGCAGGTCACCGTGTCCGGTGGGGCGCTGGTGGTGCGTGTGGACAACGAACCACCGCCCGCTCAGAACGGGCAGGGCACCGACGAACTGCCCTCCGGCGGCCACGGCCTGCTGGGCCTGCGCGAACGGGCCGCGCTGCTGGGCGGTGACTTCGCGGCCGGACCCACCGCCGGCGGCGGCTTCACCGTCCGCGCCACGTTCCCGTTGCCGCCGGACTGACCGGCGGGCTCAGAACTCCTCGCGCTGGGCGCGCAGCTTGGCCAGCGCCTCGGCCAGGATGGCCTCGCCGTCCGCGTCCGAGCGGCGCTCCTTCACGTAGGCCAGGTGCGTCTTGTACGGCTCGTTGCGCGGCGGCGCCGGGGGCTTCTCCTGGTCCCGGCCGCCGGGCAGCCCGCAGCGGGGGCAGTCCCAGTTGTCCGGGACCTCGGCGTCCATCGCGAACGACGGCCGTGACTCGTGCCCGTTGGCACACCAGTAGGTCACCCGCCGCCGGGGCGCTGACTCGCCCCGTTCGGACTCACCCATCGGTCCGGCACCGACTCGCGTTCCGCGGATCGCGTTGCCACCCGACATAGCTGTTCACACCCCCATCAGGGCAGACGGCGGACAAACCGGTCGACCCGCACGGCCGCCGGTACGCCGGGAACGTCAACCGACCTTCAGCAGTAGTCCAGTTCCCACGATGCAGATCACCCAGAGCGCGCCGACGAACAGGGTGATGCGGTCCAGGTTCTTCTCCGCGACAGTCGAACCCGAGAGGCTGGACTGCATGCCACCGCCGAACAAGGAGGACAGGCCACCTCCCCGGCCGCGGTGCAGGAGTACCAGCACGACCAGTACGACGCTGGTCAACGCAAGGCCGATCTGCAGGGCTAGTTTCATGTCATCCTCGCCATAGTGCCGTCGGCGTCACAGATTACCGGTTCGCATCGGTTGGTCGTACCTCTGCCCCGCCAACGGCGTAGCGCCGCGGTTACGCGACGGTCAGTGTACGGCCGCGGTCATGGCAGCGGCCCGCCGGCCGCCAGCGCGCACAGCTTGGCGAACTCGTCGGCATCCAGGCTGGCGCCGCCGACCAGTGCCCCGTCGATGTCGTCCTGCGCCACCAGCTCGCCGATGTTGCCCGACTTCACCGATCCGCCGTAGAGCACCCGGACCGCGGAGCCGGCCTCGGCGCCGTACTTGTCGGCCAGCGCCGCCCGGATGGCCGCGCAGACCTCCTGGGCGTCCGCCGGGGTGGCGACCCGGCCGGTGCCGATGGCCCACACCGGCTCGTAGGCGATCACCACACCGGCCACCTGGTCGGCCTTCAGGCCCTTGAGGCCGCCGGCCAACTGCGACCGGCAGTGGTCGACGTGCCCGCCGGCCTCGCGGACGTCCAGCTTCTCGCCGACGCACAGGATCGGCGTCAGGCCGTGCTTGAGCGCGGCCCGCACCTTCCGGTTGACCAGTTCGTCGTCCTCGCCGTGGTACTCGCGCCGCTCGGAGTGGCCGACCACGACGAACGTGCAGCCGAGCTTGGCCAGCATCGCGCCGGACACGTCACCGGTGTAGGCGCCGTTCTCGTACGGCGAGACGTCCTGCGCGCCGAACGTGAACCGCAGCTTGTCACCCTCGATCAGGGTCTGCACGCTGCGGATGTGGGTGAACGGTGGCAGCACGGCCACGTCCACCTTGTCCAGGTACTTGTCCGGCAGCGTGAACGCGAGCCGCTGGACCAGCCCGATGGCCTCCAGGTGGGTCAGGTTCATCTTCCAGTTGCCGGCGATCAGCGTCTGGCGGGCCACGCCTCAGCCCTCCAACACCGAAAGGCCGGGCAGTTCCTTGCCCTCCAGGAACTCCAGTGAGGCGCCGCCGCCGGTGGAGATGTGCGAGAAGCCGTCCTCGGGCAGGCCGGCCTGCCGCACGGCGGCCGCCGAGTCACCGCCGCCGACGACGGTGAACGCCGACGAGTCGATCAGGGCCTGCGCCACCGCACGGGTGCCGGCGGCGAAGTTCGGGAACTCGAACACGCCCATCGGCCCGTTCCAGAACACGGTCCGCGCGTCGGCCAGCTTCTCCGCGAACAGTTCCCGGGTCTTCGGGCCGATGTCCAGGCCTTCCCGCTCGGCCGGGATGGCGTCGGTGGAGACGATCTGGATCTCGGCGTCGTTGCTGAACTCGGTCACGGTGAGCACGTCGACCGGCAGCACCACCTCGACACCCCGCTGCCGCGCCTGGTCCAGGAAGCCGCGCACCGCGGGCACCTGGTCGTCCTGGAGCATCGACCTGCCGACCTCGTGGCCCTGCGCCTTGAGGAACGTGTACGCCATGCCGCCGCCGACGAGCAGCCGGTCCACCTTGGCCAGCAGGTTCGCGATCACCCCGAGCTTGTCCGACACCTTGGCGCCGCCGAGCACCACCACGTAGGGCCGGTCGGTGTTCTCGGTGAGCCGGCGCAGCACGTCGACCTCGGCCACCACCAGCCGGCCGGCGTAGTGCGGCAGGAGCGTGGCCACGTCGTAGACGGAGGCCTGCTTCCGGTGCACCACACCGAAACCGTCGGACACGTACGCGGCCCGCTCCCCCACCAGGCCGGCCAGGTCGGCGGCCAGGGCACCGCGCTCGGCGTCGTCCTTGCTGGTCTCGCGGGGGTCGAAGCGGACGTTCTCCAGCAGCGCCACCCCGCCGTCGGCCAGCCCGTTCACCGTGGCCCGGGCCGAGTCGCCGACCACGTCGGCGGCCAGCGCCACCTCGGCACCGAGCAGCTCACCGAGCCGGGCGGCCACCGGCCGCAGCGAGTACCTGTCCTCGGGTGCGCCCTTCGGCCGGCCGAGATGCGCCGTGACGACCACCCGGGCACCGGCCGAGGCCAGCGCCTGGATGGTCGGGACGGACGCGCGGACGCGGCCGTCGTCGGTGATGCGGTCGCCGTCCAGCGGCACGTTCAGGTCGGCGCGCAGCAGCACGGTGCGGCCCGCCACGCCGCCGGCGAGCAGGTCGTCGAGCGTCTTCATCGGTGCGAGATCCTCCGCCGGCTCAGGAGAGTTTGCTGCCGACGAGCGCGGCCACGTCGGCGAGCCGGTTGGAGTAGCCCCACTCGTTGTCGTACCAGCCGAAGATCTTGACCTGGTTGCCGATCACCTTGGTCAGCGGAGCGTCGAAGATGCAGGACGCCGGGTCGTTCACGATGTCGGCGGAGACGATCGGGTCGGTGCTGTAGCGCAGGATGCCCTTCAGCGGACCGTCGGCCGCCGCCTTCAGCGCGGCGTTGACCTCCTCGACGCTGGTGTCGCGGGACACGTCGGCGGTCAGGTCGGTGATCGAGCCGGTCGGCACCGGCACGCGCAGCGAGTAGCCGTCCAGCTTGCCGTTGAGTTCGGGCAGCACCAGGCCGATCGCCTTGGCGGCGCCGGTGGACGTGGGCACGATGTTCAGCGCGGCGGCGCGGGCCCGGCGCAGGTCCTTGTGCGGGCCGTCCTGCAGGTTCTGGTCCTGCGTGTAGGCGTGGATCGTGGTCATCAGGCCGCGTTCGATGGTGAACGCCTCGTGCAGCACCTTGGCCATCGGAGCGAGGCAGTTGGTGGTGCAGGACGCGTTGGAGATGATCGTCTGCGAGCCGTCATAGGCGTTGTCGTTGACGCCGAGCACGACGGTGAGGTCGTCGCCCTTGGCCGGCGCGGAGATGATGACCTTCTTGGCGCCGCCCTCGTCCACGTGCCGGCGAGCATCCTTGGCGTTGGTGAAGAATCCGGTGGACTCGATCACCACGTCGACACCGAGATCGCCCCAGGGCAGCTTGCCGGGGTCACGCTCGGCGAAGCCCTTGATCGTCTTGCCGTCGACGTCGATGCCCTCGTCGGTGGCCCGGACGTCCGCCGAGAGCACGCCGAGGACCGTGTCGTACTTGAGCAGGTGGGCCATTGTCGGCACGTCACCGAGGTCGTTGAAGGCCACGACCTCGATGTCCTGCCCGCTGGCCTGCACGGCTCGCCAGAAGTTGCGACCGATCCGCCCGAAACCGTTGACACCTACGCGAACCGTCACGATGCGTCTCCTCTTGTCCGAGTAGCTTGCGCTTTCCGGTGGCCTGTCGCTCCGCGTGACGTCGGCGACGCTGCCGACGAGCGCACTCTAACCGCTGCACGCTCCCCCTGGTCAGCGGCGAACGGCCGGCCCCTGTATCGAATCAGTAAGCCCTGTCCGCAGGTTACACCATGGTGACCGCGGCCAACCGGGACACCGTTGAAGGTGATTGACCGCGTACGCCGCGGTGCCACACGGTATCTATTGCCATCGTGGCACACGACTTCACGTTCACCCTCTCCCTGGCCGCCACCGACCTGCTGTGGGAACAACTCGAACTCGGCACGCCGCCGGCACTGTTGGACCTGCCCAGTGTCGGCGAGACCCTGGACGAACGGGCGCGGATCCGTGCAGCCGTGCACCGCGACCTGACGCGGCGCCACCTGGTCGACCGAGGCCGTCCCTGTCCCGACGTCGCGGCGGCGCTGACCCTGCTGGTGCGCTTCGGCCGCGCCATCGAGGGCGCCGTGCTCGCCGACCGGTCGCCGCTGGTGTTCCGCGCGGCGACGAACGGCAGGACCGCGGTGCTGGCGGCCAAAGCGGACCAGACGATCGAGTTCGGCATGTTCCGGCCGGACGGCTTGGTGCGCGAGGTGCTGGCGCTGGCCGGCACCGCCAGACCCGGCCCGGGCCGATCGGTCAGCTACCCGGAACCGGCCACCGGCCGCCATGCGCGCCCCGCCTGGCCTACCGAGGACGATTTCGCCGTCCTCAGCGCCGGGCCGCCGGCAACAGGCCACGACGCGGAGCGCCGAGCGGCCGAGGCCATGCTGCGCGGACCGAGAACGAGATCCGGCTGGTTCACCGTGCTCGGCAGGGACCGCTCCGGCCGCGTGGTGCCGGCGCCCCAACTGGTGTGGTTCGACACCGTCGACGGCCGCTACCTCACCTACCGCCGCCCCGGCCCGGACGGCCAGCCGTGGGCCACCTGCACCCCGGCCGACACGACTCGCATCGGCCACCAACTCGTGGAACTGGTCAACACCGTCGGCGATTAATCGACCGGGCACGGACGCGACGAAAGCCCGACAACAGAACGTCACCCGCGATATCGTCAGCGTGACTCGGCGGTAAGGAAGGACCGGAACAGTGTTGGACGAGGGAGGCGGGGGCACCGCACCGGCCCCGGTGCCGGACATCGAGCAGGCACTGGCGAAGCTGGACGCCGGCAAAGGCACCATCAACGACCAGGCCACCGTCATGAACGGCAGCGCGGCCAACCTGGTCGCCGCCGCCGGCACCGGCTTCACACTGGACCCCGAAGCCGCGACAGCCCTCATCGCGTCCTGCGAGGAAGCGCTCAAAACGCTCGGCGACGCTGTCCAGGAATCTATGTTCATTGTTGAAGAAGCACCCAAGCTCGGTGGGACCAAAGGCGCCCAGACGGTGTCGTCATTCACCCACCAGGTTGCCTGTGACTCAGAAGGCATCAGCCGCGCGCTCCACAACCTTCAAGGCACCATCTCCCAGATGCGCGACGCCTACCAGAAGGCAGTCGCCGGCTACCAGGCCATCGAGCAGCAGATCGCCGACTCGGCCAACAAACTGGACCAGGAAGTGAATCAGCAGAACGCGCCTGCGCCGCAGCACGGCCCGATCAGGTTCGTATGACCAGGAGAATCGTGCGGCATCCAACGTCGGTGCTCGCCTTGACGGTCCTGACCGCACTCGTGGTGGCTGGCTGTGCTGGCACCACACCGGGAACCGCCATCGGCAGGACAGCGCAGACCACGGCCACCACCCCCGGTACCACCACAGCCGCCGACCCGCTGGCCGGTGTCGATCCCTGTTCGCTGCTGGACCCGGCGGTGATGAGCCAGAATCACCTCCACCCGGACACGTCCGGAACCGAATTGGGCGTCCGGTACTGCCGCTGGGACACCGGAGCGACCACTAATGGGATCGAATACACCATCGCAATCAACATCAATGACGACGCCGGCCTGAATCAGCTCAACAGGCCTGGCTTCGCTGTCACCAATTATCCGGTCGGCAGCCACCAGGGCCGGATGTCCAAACGTGTAGGCGGTAGCACGTGCGCGGTGTCCATCGGGGTGACTGGCACGTCGCGCATTGACATCGTAGGCAGTGACCGCTCTGGGCAGCAGGACAGGTCCTGTGTGGAGGCCACCACGGTGGCGCCGTCCATAGAACAGCGGTTGCCCAGCGCCACCGGTTGAGGGGAATCGCTATGAGTGGGTCAGAAGACGGACTCGCCCCTGGGCAGTTCGCCGACTCCGGTTCGGTCGACCACAGACCGGGGCCGCCGCACGACAACACCAATTTCGCTGGGCAGGACCCGCACGTCCTGTACAGCCAGGTGCAGAATGCCGACCCGGCACAGGTCAGTGGCTTGGCGGATTCGTGGAACAAGATCGGCGACGCCCTGGAGACTATCAACGAGGTGTTGGCCACCGGGGTCGCCAAGGGGGCGGCCGGTTGGACCGGTACGGCGGCGCAGAGTGCGCTCGGTTTCCACACCCAGGTCGCCCAGTGGACGGCCGTTGCCGCGCAGGCGTCCTACCAGGCCGGCGACAACGTGTCCATGCAGTCGGACGCCGCGTCGAACGCGAAGTACTCGATGCCGAAGCCGATGGACTATGGCCTGGCGCAGGCGTTCGCCGACTTCGCGGCCAATCCGCTGAACATCGGCCAGATTCAGCACAAACTCGACCAGGCCCAACAGAGTACCGAGCAGATCAGGCAGATCGCCAAGCAGTACGACACGTCGCTCGTGCAGGCCAGCCAGCAGATGCCGGCGCTCGGGCCGACGCCGACGTTCGGCGGTCCTGGCGGTGGCAATCCGACGCCGTCACCGACGCCACCGCCGGTCGGCGGCGGTCCCGGTGGTGGGGGCACCGCGCCGCCGACGATCCGAGGTGGTGGCGGTTCTGGTGGGACCGTGGTGGGGCCACGCGACAGTGGTCCCGGGGCCGTGTTCAGTGGCGGCGTCGGTGTTCACGGGACGACGCCGGGCTCCGGTTCCGGCGGCGGGCAGGTCGTGCCGACGCCGTTGGTCCACACCACTCCCCAGGACGCGGGCGGTCCGTTCGCCGTCGGCGGTCCCGGTCTTCCCGGTGGCGCGTCTCCGGTTGGCGGAGGGTCGCCGATCGGGCCGAATGGTGGGATGGGATTCATCCCTGGCGGACCAATGGGTACCGGCGGCGGGTTCGGCAGCGGTGGAGACCCGGCGATCGGCGGCGGGAGAGTCGGCGGCAGGTTCGGCGGTGGTGCTGGCTCCGCCGGGGGGTTCGGTGCACGCGGTGGTCGGTCGGCGGCCATCGAGTCCGGTGGGCGGAGCGCCGGTGCCATGTCGGCCGGTGAGGGCGCTCTGGAAGAACGGGCCGCGGCCGGCGCGCCGGGGCAGGGCGGTTTCGGCGGAATGGGCGCGGGGCGCGGCCGGGGCAGTGAGGACGAGGAACACCGGCGCCCGTCCTATCTGGTGGAGAACGACCCGGATTCGATTTTCGGTGCCGGTGAACGGACCGCGCCGCCGGTGATCGGCGGGTAGTCAGACCTCGGCGTCCAGCATCTTCGGTGTGACGGCCGACTCGGTGTCCGGGACGCCCAGGTCCTTGGCCCGCTTGTCCGCCATCGCCAGCAGCCGGCGGATGCGGCCGGCGACGGCGTCCTTGGTCATCGGCGGATCGGACAACTGGCCCAACTCCTCCAGCGACGCCTGCCGGTTGGCCAGCCGCAACTGGCCAGCCGTGACCAGGTGGCGCGGTGCCTCGGTGCCGAGCAGTTCCAGCGCCCGTTCCACCCTGGCCGCGGCGGCCACCGCGGCCCGCGCCGAGCGGCGCAGGTTGGCGTCGTCGAAATTGGCCAGGCGGTTCGCCGTGGCCCGCACCTCCCGGCGCATCCGGCGTTCCTCCCACGCCAGCACGCTGGAATGGGCGCCCAGCCGGGTGAGCAGGGCGCCGATGGCGTCGCCGTCGCGCACCACCACCCGGTCCGCGCC
>DATEPR010000412.1:0-3162 GCA_035273045.1 Pseudonocardiaceae bacterium
CACCCCCGCGTGCCCGGCGACATACAGCGCCGCACCGGCCGTCCCCTCGTCGGTGAGCGTCGCCGCGGCGACGACGAAGAGCCCGACGTGCGCGATCGTCGAGTACGCCAGCAACCGCTTGATGTGCCGCTGCGTCCAGCACATGATCGCGCCCAGCACGGCCGTCAGCACGCCGAGCGGTGCCATCACTCCGGAGAACAGCACGCACACCGGTGTCGGCGCGACGGCGTGCGCGTCGGCCAGCCAGAAGTGGAACGGCACGATGGCGGCCTTGACCAGCCAACCGGTGCAGATCAGCGCGAACGACGCCCAGACCAGCGGATCGGCGGACCGCCCGGCGAGCGCACTGGCCAGTTGCGGCAGGCCGAGTTCGCCGGTGCGGGCGTAGAGCAGGCCGACCCCGGTGAGGGACAGGTAGGCGCCCAACGAGTTGACCACGCCGAAGTTCAGTCCACCTTGGACAGAGTCCGGTTCCTCGATCTTGAAGCCGGCCAGCGCGTAGGCGGCGGCGCCCATCAGCTCGAAGAACACGAACATGTCGAACAGGTCGCCGGTCAGCGCGAATCCCGCCATGCCGGCGGCGAACAGCAGCATCAGCGCGGGATAGTGGGCGTGCACGGTGTCGAAGTAGCGCCAGCCGAACAGCAGCGCGCACGTCGTCAATCCGAAGATCAACACCGTCAGGCCGGCGCCGGTCCGGTCGGCCACCAGCACGATGCCCACGGTGACCCCGGGGCGCGGCTGCCAGCCGCCCGCCCACTCCACGACCCTGCCGTGCGCCGTCGCGTGCAGCAGCAGCGCGGCCAGGCCCGTGCCGATCAGCGTGGTGGCGGTGCCGATCGCGTCCACCGCCCAGCCCGGCAGCCACCGGCCGCCGGCCAGCAGCACGCAGGCGCCGAGAACCGGCGTGGCCACGCACGCCGCCGGGAAGCCGCTCGGATCAACCACGAAGGGCGTGCAGCTCGTCGGGCACGATCGTGCCGTGCCGTTTCGCCACCTGGATCACCAGCGCCAGCAGCAGGGCCGTGACCGTCGCCGACACGACGATGTCGGTCAGCGTCATCGCCTGCACCACCGGGTCGACGACCGGCGAACCGGGTGGCGTGGTCGGACCGAAGATCGGCGCCACCGCGCCACTCTGGTAGCCGACCGCGAGCAGCAGCACGTACGTGCCGGACTGGGCGACGGACACGCACACCACCGTGTGGATCAGGTTGCCGCTGCGCGTCACGCCGAACACGCCGACCAGCAGCAGCCAGACACCGGTGCCGTAGGCGACATAGCTCATGTGCGCACGTCCTCTCGCGGTTTCCCGGTGACGGCAAGATGCTGTTCGAGGAAGCCGGCGAGCAGGACCACCACTCCGGACGCCACCTCGACGCCGATGGCGACACTGAACACGGGCACGGTGCCCGCCGACAGGAGTTGGCCGAACTGCCCGGTGGGCAACGTGTTCGCCAGGAACCCGGCACCGGCCAGCAGACCCGCGATGCCCAGCGCGACGACCGCGCCCATGCCGATCGCCTCGCCGTGCTCGTACCAGTGCAGCGGCCGCAACCGCCGCAGCGCCGGATAACTGTCGGCCAGGTACAGCAGGTGGAGCCCGGTGGCCAGCACGACGCCGCCCTGGAATCCGCCGCCCGGCGTGAGATGCCCGTGCACCACGACGTCGATGCCGAGCAGCAGGCTCACCGGCAGCAGCACGTAACCGGCCAGCCGGGTGCTGGGCAGGACGTGACCCGCCGACGGTGGGCGGCGTTGCTCTTCGTCGCTGCCCGGCCGCAGCAGCGTGACCGCGCCGACGACCGAGGCGAGCAGGATCGCCTCCTCGCCGAACGTGTCCAGGCCGCGCTGGTCGAAGTTGACCGACGTCACCACGTTCGGCGTGCGGTGCAGCAGCGCGGCGGCCACCGCCATGTCCCGGTAGAGATGACCGGTGCCGCCGAACGCCGGCATACCGGTCAACGCCAGGCCGAGCAGCACCAGCAGCACCGCGCAGCCGGCACCGAAGACCACGTACCGCGTGGTGCCGGTCATTCCCGCCGGTCCTTCGCACGGATCGCGGCGCGGGTGGTCCGCACCGCGAGCAGCACCATCAGCGGCACCACGGCGCTGCCGATCCCCACCTGGGACAGCGCCACGTCCGGCGCGGCCAACGCCAGGAACAGCACGCTCAGCAGCATCCCGTACACCGACAACGTCACCGCCTGCCGTGTCGGCTTCGTGGTCAGCACCACCACTGTGCCGGCGACCGCGACCACGACCAGCAGGGCCAGCACCACGACGGTCATTCCGGCGCCTGCCCGTCGACGATCCCGTCGCGCCGCGCGTTCAGCCGCCCGGTCGCCGCGCCCAGGACCGGCCCGGTCACCGCCAGCAGCACCACGATCGCCAGGACACTCGCGCCGGCCAGGCCGAAGCCGTTCGCCACGATGGCACCGGCACCGATCAGCGGCGCCGCCACGGAGGTCAGCATCGTCAGGTAGTGCAGCCGCCGGTACACCGACCGCGACCGCAACGCCGCCGCCGACGCGAGCACCACGACCAGCGCGCCGGCCCCCACCAGCACGTCCACCGCGACGTTCGTCGCGCTACTCATCCGGCACGCCCAGCAGGCGGGTGAACACCAGCGTGCCCACGAACGACAGCAGCGCCAGCGCCAGCGGCACGATCAGGTAGGACGACTGGTCGAACGCCTGGCACAGGGCCAGCATCAGCAGCGCCCCCGTCACCGACGCCAGTTCCATGCCGACCAGCCGGTGCGGCGCGCTGCCCCGGCTGGCGATGACACCGGCGGGCAGCACGCCGCCCACCAGCAGGACGCCGGCCGCGATCAACCAGATCGTCACCGTCGCCGCACCTCCTGTTCCAGGCGGGTGCGGCCGATCGGCAGGCTGTGCACCAGCAGTTCGTTCCGCTCGGCGTCGTCGGCCACCACCACCGAGCCCGGGGTCGCGGACAGCACGGTGATCGTCCCGGCAGCGCGGCCGGCCCATCGCGCGTGGCGGTCACCGGGCACGCCAACAGGCCGGAATTCGTCATCGCCCTCCCGCCGATCGGACCGGGCGGCCAGCCGCAGCGCCGCCGCCGTGTCGTGCACGATGGCGCCCGGCAGCGCCGGCAGCCAGCGGGACCACCCGGACGGGGCCACCCAGCGCAGCC
>DATEPR010000413.1:0-8828 GCA_035273045.1 Pseudonocardiaceae bacterium
GTGCCACGGGCCGCCGCACCGGCCGCGCCGACGACACCGGCCGCGACGTCACCGGTCACGTTGCCGGCGCCGAGGGCCGCCGGACTGGCCGACGGCGTCGGTGCCGGAGCGCCACCCACCCCGGCCGCACCGACACCGACACCGCCGCCCTTCAGGCCACCGACACCGCCGGCGCCACCGATCGGCACGCCGCCACCGCCACCGGCGGCGGCCAGCCGGTCACCCAGCTTCGGCGGATCGGTCGTGCCGGTCGGGTTGTCGGTGGTTGCCGCTGCCCCACCCTTGTTGGTCTTGCTGGCGAATCCGGGCACCTTCGGGATCAGCGACCCGAAGCGGCCGAACACGGCGGCCGACGCCGCGGCCACGCCCGCGCCGAACATCCCGCCGAACAACGGATTGTCCTGCTGTGTCAACGAATCCGCGGTCGAGGCGAGTCCGGACGTGGGGTCGCCGGTGGTCGGGTCGGGCAGCGCGGTCAGGGCACCGGACTGGCTCGACGCCTGGTCGGGGGTGACCGGCGCGGACAGCAGCATGGTGCCCAGGCCGGTCGGCGCCGCCGCGTCGGCGCCCATCTCGATCGCGCCGCCGGCCGCCAGGTTCGGTGCCATCTCGGCGTCCGGGGCCGGCGGGATCGAGTCCTCCGCGGCCACGTAGGCGTCGGCCAGGGTGGTCATCACCTGGACGGCCTTGGCCTGCGCGGCGTCGGCCGCCGCGGACGCCTGCTGCTGGCCCTGCACCGCGGCGATGGCGTTCGCCCTGGCCTGCTGGATCTGCGCGACCACGGTGGCCGGGGTGCCCGCGTCCACCTGGATCGGTGCGCTGGCCAGGGCCACGGTCGCCGGCGGCACCGCGGGCACGTCCACCGGCGCCGGCATCTCGGCGCGGGCGGTGTCCTGCGCGTCGGCCAGGTCGTAGTTGAGATCGCGCATCTGGTAGGCCGTGTCGGCGACCTTGCGGATGCCGCCGATCAGGTCGTTCATCATCGTCTGGTACTGGTTGGCCGCGCCGCCCTGCCATTGCTGGGAGAACCCGTTCAGCTGCTTGGCCAACTGGTTGGCCTGGTCGTGCAGGGCGTTGCCGGTGTCGTTCCACGTCGCGGCCGCGTTGCGCGCGCTGTCCGGGTTGCCGGCGTAGAGCATCGAGTACAGCTGCTGGTGGCTGTACTGCCCGAAGTTCGTCCGGACCCGGCTCGACTTGCCCATGTCAGCTCCCGCCCCCGGAGTGGTGGTGGCCGCCGCCGTGGTGGGTGCCGTAGGCCGCCTGCCACACGCCGTCCTGCACGCCCGCCGACGCCACACTGTCTACTTGGGACACGTTCATGCCACCGGCGACGTCCTGGTCGGCCTGCTGGTAGCCGGTGGCGACCGTCTTGGTGACGTTCTCCGCGAAGTCGATGGCCTGCCGGACCTGACCGAGCAGTTCGGACATCTCGGCGATGGCGGCCTGGTGGGCGGAGCTGAGCACGCTGGCCTCACCGAAGTCGCCCAGCAGCACCGGGGACCCGGACAGGGTGGACAGCTTGTCCGCCGGTCCGGACATGCCGGTGAGCTGGGTGCTCAGTTCGTCGGCGAAGTCGAACAGCGCCTGCAGGTGGACGAAGAACGAATGGTCGGCCATGGCAGCTCCCGTCGCGCGCCCGGCAGGCCGACCGCAGGGGTGTCGGCCTGCCGGGGTCAGCCGTACTCGCTCAGGTGGCGAAGTAGCTCGTGTTCTTCTGTTCCAGCGCGTACTGGAGGTCGTGCGCGTCGGAAACCTTGCCACCGAACTGGTTGATGATGTTCACGATGTCGGTGGCCGCCGCGCGCAGCCGCGTCTCGGCCTGCTCGCAGGCCGTGCCGGCGGAGCTGTTCGAGGCGTACCAGGTCTGCTTGAGCGGTTGCAGGTTGGCGGACAACTGGTCCAGGTAGTCGGTCAGCGCCTTGGCCTTCGCCACCAGCGCCTGCGAACCGGCCTGTAGTGCCTGGAAGTTGACGTTGATCTGGTCGGCGGTCATGGTCACCCGTCCTTTCAGATACCGGTCAGCCGGCCGAGGACGGCGCCACCGGCGTCGACGGAACCGGCCAGGGACTTGATGCCGGACGCCGCCTGCGCGTCACCGGAGCCGTAGTTCTGGAAGCTGCTGTTCACCAGGTTCGACATGGTGTCGATTTCCTGGTTCGCCGTCTCCATCCGCTCCTGCAGCTGCGTGTGGAGCTGCCAGAAGGCCGTCGCCTGGTCGCCCGCGTAGCTGCTCAGCGTCGACGTGAGCTCGTTCTCCAGATCGGCCATGGTCTTCTTGGCGTTCGCCGCGCACTCCGCGAACCCCGTGACCGCACGAGTCATAGCCTGGGAATCACTCAGGAAGCCTGGGCTGGACACGAGTTGGCCACCTCCTTCATCCTCGGTCGAGGTCGTCGCCGAAGTGCTCTCCGGCGCTGGCATCCACGAATCTAGGAACGCGCCAACAGTGGGCACACGGCACAAGTGCCGGTCGACTTGGCGGCACTATTACCCACACCGTCCGGCCGCCGTTCATGCTCGCCCGCTCGCCGCCGCGCCGCTCGCCACGGCGGCCTGTTCCGGTGGCGCGGTCCACGTCACCTGCACCAGCGACGACCCGAGCCGCCGCCGCACCAGGGTGCCCCGGCCGGGCGGCTGGGGGCTCGGTTTGACGTCGCCGAGCAGCACGCCCTCGTCCTTGTCGCCGGACAGCAGCAGGCCGGGCGAGCCGAGTTCGCGGATCCGTTGCAGCGTCGGCTCGAACATGGCCCGCCCGGCGCCGCCGCTGGCCCGCGCGACGATCAGGTGCAGGCCGATGTCCCTGGCCTGGGGCAGGAACTCCAGCAGCACCGCCAGGGGGTTGCGGCCCGCCGTGGCGACCAGTTCGTAGTCGTCGACCAGCACGAACAGGTCCGGACCCTGCCACCAGGACCGCGAGCGCAACTGTTCGTGGGTGACGTCCGGGCCGGGCAGCCGCATCCGCATGGCCTGCTGCACCTCGGCGAGCAGCCCGGTCAACACGGGTTCGGCGCCGGCGTAGCCGAGCAGGTGTTCGCCGGTGACGGCGTCCAGCAGGCCACGCCGGTAGTCGACCACGATGATCGCGGCCTCGGCGGGGGAGTAGGTGGACATGATGCCGTTGGCGATGGTGCGCAGCAGGGCGGACTTGCCGGACTCGACGTCACCGAACGCCAGGAAATGCGGGTCGGTGGCGAAGTCGAGGTAGACCGGCTTCAGGTCGGCCTCCGCGATGCCCAACGGGAACGCGCGCCCGGTGGCGGTGTTCATGCTCGCCACGGTGGCGGGTTCGACCAGCGTCGGCAGCAGCCGCACCGGTGGCGCCTTCGGTCCCCGCCAGGCCGCGCCGATCCTGGCGACCAGGTCCGCGGTGCCCGCGGCGACCGTGGTGGCCCGCCGGTCGCCGTCGATCCTGGGCAGCGCGGTGAGGAAGTGCAGCTTCTCCTTGGTGATGCCGCGGCCGGGTGCGCCCTCCGGCACGTTCTGCGCGGCCCTGCGGTCCATCAACGAGTCGCCCGGGTCGCCCAGGCGCAGCTCGAAGCGGGTGCCGACGGCGTCCCGCAGTTGGGCGCGCATCCCCATCCACCAGTTCACGGACACGACGACGTGGATGCCGAAGCCGAGACCGCGGGCGGCCAGGTTGGTGATGGCCTCCTCCAGTTGTTCGTACTCCTGGCGCAGCGTGGTCCAGCCGTCCACGACCAGGAAGACGTCGCCGAACTCGCGGCCGTCCTCGCCTTCGGTGAACTCGGCCCGCCGCTGCCGGAACGCGGCCGCCGAGTCCAGTCCGTTGGCGGAGAAGAACTGTTCCCGCTGCGCCAGCAGGGTGACCACCTCGGCGACCAGTCGCCGGCAGCGCTGCCCGTCGGTGCGGGTGGCGTAGCCGCTGACGTGCGGCAGCCCGGCGAGCGGGCCGAGCGCGCCACCGCCCATGTCCAGCAGGAAGAACTGGGCCTCGACCGGCGTGTGGGTGAGCGCCAGGACCGACACCAGCGAGCGCAGCAGCGTGCTCTTGCCGCTCTGCGGCGCGCCCACCACGACGGCGTGGCCCGCCGCGCCGGACAGGTCCGCCCACAGCAGGTCGCGGCGCTGCTCGAACGGCTTGTCCACGATCGCGACCGGCACGATCAGCCGCCCGTTGCCGCCCCAACCCACCGGGCACAGGCCGCGTTCCGGGTCGACGCCCAGCGGGGTGAGCAACTGGTCCACGGTCGGCGGCTCGTCCAGCGGCGGCAGCCAGATCTGGTGCGCGGCGGGGCCTTTGCCGACCATCCGGGCCACCATCGCGGCCATGATCGTCTCACCGTTGGCGGCCGGCTGGTCGGCCGGTTCGGCCGTCGCGACCGGCTCGGGCGGCTGCCGGCGGTCGGCCTCCTTGACCGGCGCGAGTTGGAACGGCAGCACGGTGTTCGACCCGGGCGCGGCCAGTTCCGCGGTGGCGGCGCCCCTGGGCGGCAGCTCACCGGACACGTAGGCGGCGCGCAGCCGGACCAGGGATTCGGTGTCGAACTTGAGGAACGCCGACCCGGGGACCGGCGGCAACTGGTAGGCGTCGGCGACGCCGAGCACGGTTCGGCTCTCCGACGCGGAGAACGTGCGCAGGCCGATCCGGTAGGACAGGTGCGAGTCCAGGCCGCGCAGCCGGCCCTCCTCCAGCCGCTGCGACGCGAGCAGGAGGTGGATGCCGAGGCTGCGGCCCAGCCGGCCGATCATCACGAACAGGTCGATGAAGTCCGGCCGTGATGACAGCAGTTCGCTGAACTCGTCGATGATGACCAGCAGCGACGGCAGCGGAGCCAGGTCGGCGCCCTGCTCGCGGGCCTTCTCGTAGTCCCGGACGGACGCATAGTTGCCGGCCGCGCGCAACAGTTCCTGCCGGCGCACCACCTCGCCGTTGATCGCGTCGCCCATCCGGTCCACCAAAGGCAGTTCGTCGGACAGGTTCGTGATGACGGCGCAGGTGTGCGGCAGTTCGGCCATGCCGGCGAACGTGGCGCCGCCCTTGAAGTCGATCAGCGCGAGGTTCAGCGTCTCCGACGAGTGGGTGGCGGCCATGCCGATGACGAGGGTGCGCAGCAGTTCGCTCTTGCCGGAACCGGTGGCGCCGATGATGAGCCCGTGCGGCCCCATGCCGCCCTCCGCGGACTCCTTCAGGTCCAACTCGACCGGCCGGCCGCCGGGGTCGACGCCGATCGGGATGCGCAAACGGTTGCGCGGCGGGCGGCGCTGCCAGGTGATGCCGGTGTCCAGGTCCCGCGGATCGCCGATGCCGAGCAGCCCAGGCAGGCCCAGCGCGTTCGCCATCGGCGACTCGGATACCACGGGAGCCGCCCGGTACAGCGGAATCAGTTGCCGCGCCAGCGCTTCCGCCGCCACCGGGTCGAACCGGTCCGGCTGCCCGAGGAACGAGATCCGCTGCTCGTCACCGGAGCCGACCACCATGCCGATCCGGTCGCCGGACACGTGCAGGCACAGCGTGTTGGGACCAGGATTGTGCAGCGGGGCCTCGCCGCTGACGTCCAGCACGGTGACGGCGTAGCGGCCACCGTCCGGCGCGATGGCCAGGTCGCCGTAGGTCCGGCCGCCGTCCACGACGACCACGAGATGCCGGTAGTCGAACCCCATGCCGCCGGCCCTGGTGAACGGCGGCCGCTCGCCCAGGTCCGGTCCGAGGATCTTGGCCAGCGCGGTCAGGTTGTCCGCGACCAGCCGGGCCGGGCCGGTCGCGTCGGTGCTGCCGTCCTCGCGGGTCGGGGTGGCGTGCGCGTGCGGCAGCCACTTCGCCCAGTCCCAGTCGGCGTGCCGGTCGGCGGCGACGCAGAGCGCGATGCGCAGGTCGTCCGGGGAGTGGAAGGTGGCCAGTTGGGCGAGCAGCGCCCGGATCGCGCCGAGCACGCCGGGCCGTTCGCCGCTGACGTCCACGTAGGCGAAGGAGCGGATCGAGACCGCGACCGGCAGGTCGGGCACGGTCGAGTAGGTGCGGATGAAATGGCGCAGCGCGGCGGAGGACACCGGATCCAGGTCCTCCAGCGGGACGGTCTGCGGCGCCCGCAGCGGCATCGCGAGGCGTTGCGGTCCGGTCCCGACGCGAACCTGCCCGAAATCCGGGTCCGACCGCCTGCGCTCCCAGAGCCGTCCCCGGTCCACGAACGCCCACAGGTCAGCCGGATCGGGCGCGGCGGCCGCGAGCGTGGCCCGCTGCGTCTCGGCGATCTCGCGCACCCGTTGCCGCAGCCCACCCAGATAGCGCTGGTAGTCCCGCCGCTCCTCGTTGATCTGCGCCTTCTTGGCCGCGCCGCCCCGCGCCAGCGACATGATGATCATGCCGACCATCGCCGACACGAACAACGCGCCGAAGATCCAGGTCATCGCCCCGCCGGCCCGGCCGATGTAGATGAACGACATCGCGCCCATCCCGAGCATCATCGGCAGGAAGAACATCAGCTGCATCGCGCCCGCGTTGCTGGCCTTGGGCAGTAGCGGTGGCGACTGCAGCATGATCTCGCCCTGCGGCTCGGACATCGGTGCCCGGCGTGCTGGCGCGGGAGAACTCACAGCCAGATTGTGGTGACTACGGCCGCCAGGCACGTGGGTATTTCTCCCCACCTGGTCGGGTGGGTGCCCGTGCGGTTGTGGGCTGGGTGCGAGGGGGCGGCAGGGAAATGAAGCGATCCGAGGGACCTGCATTGTCCGGACTGAGCAATGCTTGGCTCCCAGGGAAGACAAGAGTCCAAAGTCCACCGCACGGGCACGTGCCAATCCAGAGAACTAAGCCACAACCCCGTAATGCGACGCCAACTCGGCGAACTCCTCGTTCCGCCGCCGCGTCGCGCGGTCCACGATCTCCCGCATCACAGCGACCCCGAGCGGCTGGTACCGCACCCAGTCCGGCGCCAGGTCCCGGGCCTCGGCCAGCAGGGCCAGGGCACGCCTTTCCTGGCGCAGCTCGGCAGCGGCGGCGGCGAGATGGATCCGGTGGCCGGCTTCCCAGAAGGCCGGCATCGGTCCGTTGGCCGGCGGCACGTTCTCCGCCAGCCGCAGTGCCGCCTCGGCGTCCCCGAGCCGGACGGCGTGGTCGACTCCCTGGATGGCGGCGATGTGTGGGCCGAAGATGCCGGCTTCGGTGACCTCGTCCCGGCCGGAACGAACGGCGGCGGCCTGCGCTACCCGCAGCAGTTCGTCGGCTCGGCCGCCTCGGTCGGCGCGCAAGGCGGCGGAAGCGGCGTTGAACAGCAGGTTCCCGAAAACGCCCAGGGCGCGGGTGTTCTGGTCGGCCATGCGCGGCTCGACCCGTTCCGCCATGCGTACCGCGACGGTCTCGGCTTCCGCCGTCCGGCCCTGCCGCACCAGCACCCACACCAGGTACCGGGTCGACACGGCGACGCCGATGTCCGGATCGTCCGACATGCGGGCCGCACGCACGGCCCGTTCGGCGGCGATGAAGGCGAGGTCGTCCAGTCCGAAGCGGCCGGCGGTGCCGGCGCCCAGGCGGTAGGCGCCGGACAGTACGGCATAGGCCGAATTGAGCCGCGCCCCCTTGGCCTCGTGGACCAGGCGGTGGGCGTCGGCGAGCAGGACGGGGAGGGTGTGCAGCAGTTCGGGGTGGCGGCCGGCGATGTAGGCCTGCCAGGCCTGGTAGAGCGTTCCGCGCAATTCGACCAATGGCACCGTTTCGCGGAGATCGGTGAAATCGGCCAGTCCGGGCACTTCGGTGGACGCGGTGATGGCGCGGCGCAGGTCGCTGGTGTCGACGTTGGCGGTGTCGCCGTGCGGCGGGAGGATGCCGAGCAACGTGGACGGTTCCACGCCCAGCGCGGTGGCCAGCTTGTTCAGCGTGGCGGTACGGGTGGTCTGCCGTTCGCCACGTTCGATCCTGGCGACGGTGTCGACGGCCACCCCGGCCGCTGCGGCGAGTTCCTCCTGGGACAGGTTGCGCGCCTTGCGGATGCGGGCGAGGTTCTCGCCGAGCCCCCATGCCACCGGCATGTCGGCCCCCCATCACTGGTCCATACCCGTTGCGGGTCAGTACCCAGCGTACCCATTCCGCGACTACGCGGAAGGTGCCCTGCCTGTCCGGCAGGGTTCGGTGTCCCACATGGCCGGGAAAGCTGGCGTGGTGCTGTTCAGTGTCGACCCGGCTACCCGGAGGATCGAACGGCTGGTCGGCGTGACCGGATGTGGGACTTCGGTCGCGCCGGCCGATCCAGGCGAGGTGACGGTGGTCATGGGCGAACCGAACACCGCGGCGCAGGCGCGAGCCCGCTGCGTGTTGTGGCTGTGCGGGCAGTGTCGCGGCGTGGAGTGCCGCTGCGAGCGGGCGGCCGCACCGCCACCTCCTCGCCGCTCCGACCGGCCGGTGGGGCGCGGGTAGTTTTGCCGTCTGTCGGCCCTCCCCGGCGAACCTAACCTGACGTTCGCCGACGAAAGGGAGAGACCGATGACTGGACCGACCGGCCAGTACACCGTGTCGCCGGAGGCTGTGCGGTCGATCGTCGGCAACGTCGGCGGCATCATCATGCAGACGATGAACACGGTGCTCGATCTGGAGAAGATGATCGTGGCGCCGGCGTCGTTCGCCACCATCGGCACCGCGGTCGCCTCGGCCAACACCCAGCTGCAGACCCGGCAGGTGACGGCGTTGCGGTCGTTGCTGTCCCTGTTGCAGAAGGTCAACGACCTGGTGAAGACCTCGGTCGACGCCTACGACACGGCCGACCAGGCGGTCGCCACCGGGTACGGCGGGCAGGCCACGCCGGCTGGCACGACGCCGTCCGCCGCGCTGTGGTCCTCGCCCACCGCGACGCAGGTGGCGGCCCGGGCGGTGGGCGCCG
>DATEPR010000414.1:0-4290 GCA_035273045.1 Pseudonocardiaceae bacterium
GACCGAATACCTGGACTGGCGCTGGTGCCTGTACGTGAACGTGGCCATCGCCGCGATCGCGTTCGTCGCCGCGGTGCCGATCGTGCGGGAGAGCAAGGCCGAAGGCAACACGCGCTATGACGTCACCGGCGCCGTGCTGTCCACCGCCGGACTGGTCTCGCTGGTGTACGGCTTCACCAAGGCGGCCACCAACGGCTGGGGCTCCGCCCAGGCGGTCGGCTTCCTGATCGGCGCTCTGGTGCTGCTGGTCGCGTTCGTCCTGGTGGAACTGCGCACCGCCAACCCGCTGCTGCCGATGCGGGTCATCCTGGACCGCAACCGGGGCGCGTCGTACCTGACGTCGATCCTGCTGGGCTCCGGGATGCTGGGCATGTTCCTGTTCATGACCTACTACCTGCAGCAGACACTGCACTACACGCCGCTGCACGCCGGTGTCGCCTACCTGCCGTTCTCCGGCGGCATCGTGGTGACCGCGGCGCTCGCGGCGCAACTGCTGCCCAGGTTCGGGCCGCGGGTGCTGATGTCGGTCGGCGCCACGCTCGCGACGGCCTCGATGGTGTGGCTGACCCAGCTCGACCTGAACTCGTCCTACGCGACCCACATCCTGCCGGCGTTCATCGGCATGAGCGTGGGCATGGGCCTGGTGTTCGTGCCACTGAGCAACGTGGCGCTCACCGGCGTCGCCAACCACGACGCCGGCGTGGCCAGCGCGCTGGTCAACACCACCCAGCAGGTCGGCGGCTCGCTCGGCACGGCCCTGCTGAACACCATCTTCACCACGGCGACGGCGGGCTACCTCGTGGCCCACGGCACCGCCGGCCTCAACCCGGCGCACGCCGCGATCCACGGCTACAACGTGGCGTTCATCGCCAGCGCCATCCTGATGGCGGCCGCGGCACTGGTCGCGTTCACGTTCATCCGGTGGCGCAAGGACACGACGACGCCGGTGGGGACCGGCCAGTCGGAATCCGTCACCGACGCCGTGCCCATGGCACACGTCGGCTGACCAAAAGGGGAACCAGAGGGGTAAGAGGGAGCGTGTGGCGGCCGCGAACACATCGCGGCCGCCACACGGCATTTCCGGATCCGAACAACACTGCTCGGCGTGCGGGCACCTGCACCAAAGTGCGCAAGCCCGCCCGATCAGAGTGTCTTGACCAACTCGTCCAGCATGGGGCCGATGGCGCCGATGGCGATGGACAGGTGGCCTTCGCCCTGCTCCAGATGGGCCGTGACGCCGGGGATGTGCGCGGCGAGCCATTCGCCGTGGGCGAACGGGACCATCAGGTCCTCGCTGCCCTGCCACACGAAGCACGGCACCCGGATCTCGGTCACGTCGAAACCCCACGGCCGGACGAACGCGAGATCGTCGTCGGTCCAACCGTCCACACTGGACCGCAGGCCCTCGCCCATGCTGGCCGCCAGGTACTCGCCGAACTCGTCGGTGACCAGCGCGCGGTCGACCTCGGGCAGCACGCTGGACATGCTCTCCACGATCATGGCCCGGTCCAGGCTGCGCAGCCCGCCCGCGATCGTCTCCTGGTACGCCCGCAGCGCCGTCTCGCCCCGCGTCGCCAGGCCGAACTCGCGGACGTTCTCCTCACCCATGCCGGCCACGAAGTCCAGGTCCGGCTGGCCGTAGGGCGCCGCCCCGGCGATCACCAGCACGCCCGCCACCCGCTCGGGCAGCTTCGCCGCCGCGGCCAGCGCGTGCGGTCCACCACCGGACCAGCCGGCCAGCAGGCAGCGGTCGACACCCAGGTGGTCCAGCAAGTACGCCGTGTCCGACGCCGCCGCCACCACGGCCCGGCCGGGCTGGCGGGTCGAGTTGCCGTAGCCGGCGCGGGAGAACGTCACCAGGCGCAGGCCGCGTTCGTGGGCCGCCCGCCGCATCAGCGCGTTCTGCACCAACGAACCCGGGGTGCCGTGGTGGAAGACCAGCGGAACGCCGTCGGCCGGTCCGGTGATCTCGACGTCGAGCAGCCGGCCGTCGGGCAGGGTGAGGGTCGCCATGCCGGTGACTATGCCAGCCGGGGCGCCAGCGCGGCGAGTGCCGCCGCCGTTCTGCGGCCGCTGGTGAACCAGGCTATGCCCAGTTCGGCCAGCAGGTCCGTGCTCTCCTGCGCCGGCCGCGTGTAGCTGTAGACGACCAGCGGCACGCTGGCGGCGACGTCGGCCAGTTGCGCGCGTTCCCGGTCGATCTGGTGGTGGTCGGCGAGCGTGGTGATCTGCACCAGGGCGTCCACCTCGCCGCTGTCCGCGACCAGCCGCAGCACCGGCGCCACGCCACCCCGGCCGAGCACCTGCGCTGTCGCGTCCACCGGATTGGCCGGGCTGCCGTACGCCGGGATCAACTCCCGCAACCGCGCCTGCAACCCAGGAGACAGCACCGGCAGTTCCAGGCCGGCCGCGATCACGTCGTCGGCCAGCCAGGTGCCGGCACCGCCGGACGTGGTGACGATGCCGATCCGCCGGCCGGCCGGCTGCCTGGTCCTGGACAGCGCCATCGCGAAGTCCACCATCTCCTCCTGGTCACCGGCGCGCAGCACGCCGTGCTCGACCAGCCGGGCGTAGGCGGCCTCGTCACCGGTGACGTGCGCGGTGTGCGCCAGCGCGGCCCGGCTGCCGGCGGCGGACGTGCCGACCTTCGCCATCACGATCCGCTTGCCGGCCGCTACCGCCGCTTCGCCCAGGACCGCCAGCCGCTCCGGCCGGTCGACGCCCTCGCAGAACAGCAGGATCACCCGGGTCGCCGGGTCGTGCAGCAGGTACTCGGCCAGGTCGGCGACGTCTACGTCCAACTCGTTGCCGGTACTGACCACGTGGCTGAACCCGAGTCCCCGGCTCATGCCGTCGTTGAACAACGCGAACCCCAGGCCGCCGCTCTGCGACAGCACCGCGACGTCACCGGCGATCAGCCGGCGCAGGCCGCGCCGGTAGTCGATGGTCGGGCTGAACCCCAGTGGCACGCCGTCCACCACGTTCATCAGGCCCTCCGCGTTCGGCCCGATGACCCGCAGTTCCGGGTACTCGGCGCACACCGCGGCCAGCTTGCGGTTCCGCTCGCCACCGTCGAACTGTTCGGCGAAACCGGAACTGATCACCACCGCGAACCGCACGCCCGCCGCGCCGCACTCGGCCACCACGGCCGCCACCCGCTCCGCGTTCACCACCACGACGGCCACGTCCACCCTGGCCGGCACCGACGCGATGTCCGGAAAGCACGGCACACCGTCGATCGAATCGTGCCGGGGATTCACCGGGTACACCGCGCCGCGGTAACCGTGCTGGGCCAACAGTCGTTGCGGCAGGCCACTGATCACCTCGGGATTGGCCGACGCCCCGACCACCGCCACCGACTCCGGCCGCAACAGCCGCCCGAAGTCGATCACCTGACACGTCCCAGCGCCGCCCCGCCGAGCAGGTCGCGGGCGATCACGAACCGGTGGATCTCGCTGGGTCCCTCCACGATCCTGGCCACCCGCAGGCCGCGGAACCAGTGCTCCAGCGGCAGATCCTTGGTCATGCCCATGCCGCCGAGGATCTGCATCATGGCGTCGACCACCTCGAAGCCGATCTCGGTGCCGTACAGCTTCGCCATGGACGCCTTGGTCCGCGCGTCCCGGCCCTGGTCGGCGTCCCAGGCCGCCTCCCACGTCAGGTGGCGGGCGGCGGCGATCTTCACGGCCGCGTCGGCGATCGCGAACTGCACCGCCTGCCGGGTGGCCAGCAGCGCGCCGAACGTCTCCCGCGACGACGCCCACTCGGTGGCCATCCGCACCGCCTCGTCGGCCACGCCGATCGCCTGTGCCGCGTACCGCAACCGGCCGCGCACCAACCACTGCTGCGCCAGCGCGAACCCGTCGCCCTCCGCGCCCACCAGGTTCTCCGCCGGCACGACACAGTCGTCGAACAGGACCTCGGTGGTCCAGTGGTCGCGCAGCACCGGCACGCTGGTCACCGACATGCCCGGCGTGCCGGCGTCCACGATGAACGCGCTGATGCCGCGCCGCCCGGCCGACGTGTCGGTGCGGGCGTAGACGATGCCGTAACGCGAATGGTCGGCGCCCGTGGTCCACAGCTTGTGCCCGTTGATCCGGTAGCTGTCGCCGTCCCTGGTGGCCGTGGTGCGGATGGCGCGGGCCGGGTCGGAACCGCCGGTGGGCTCCGAGATCGCGGTGAACGCCGACCAGGCGTGCTCGATCGTCGGCCGGACGTACCGCTCGATCTGCCGTTCGCTGCCCCGGTACAGCACCACGGGCGGCTCGACGCCGAACACGCCGGCACCGG
>DATEPR010000415.1:0-21938 GCA_035273045.1 Pseudonocardiaceae bacterium
TCGGCCGGGAGATCGCCGCCCGCGTAGACGTCGGCGGCACCACGCAGCAGCGGCAGCGCCGCCGCGGGCAGCACGGCACCGAGCCGCACGTCGACCAGCACCACGGCACTGCCGGCAGCGGCTCCTGCCGTCATGCCGCCGGTTTCTTGGGCCGTACCGGGAACTCCACGCCCACGGTCTGGTTCGCGCTCGGCGACACCTGCATGCCGACCTGGTCCCACACGCCGTACCGCGGGCTGATCCGCACGCCGCCCACCTTGGCGACGTCCGGCTGCATCAGGGCGATCCCGATCTGCTGGAGCGTCGCCAGGTCCGACGTGTCGGCCGGGTTCGGCGTGCCGGCCGGGACCTGCGGCTTGCCGTTCGGGTTGTGCGACTTGATCAGTGCGACCACCCACGTCGGGTTGGTCTGCGGGCTGGGCTGGAACGCGACGACCGTGTTGGCCGGGGTGCCGAACACCGGGCCGTCGTTCTCCACCGGCGCCGACTGGCCCTGTGCCGCGGCGGCCTGCTGGCTCTGCTGTACGCCCGCCAGGTAGGAGGCGATGGCGAAGGTCGCGTTCGTCGCGCCACCACTCTGCCCGCCGGCCGCCTGGGCGGCCTTGTTGGCCTCCTGCACCAGTTGCGGCAGCGCGCCGGGGTTCGCGGCCAGTTGGCGCGCCTTGGCGATCGCCTCCTGCCGGGTGGGCGACTCGATGAAGCCGAACGTCACGGTGAGCGTGTTGGCGAACTTGCGGGTGAGCGACGCCTCCAGCAGCAGGTCCTTCACCGCGTCGTGCACGCCGGCCCTGGTGGTGGCCAGCGCCTCCGCGAGTTTCGCCGCACCACCCTGCTGGCCGATGACCTGGTCGACCTGCTGGTCGGTGACCGACAGGTGGTTCTCCGCCGCGGCCCGGCCCACCAGCACGTGCAGCACGTGCGTGGTCACGATGGCGCGACTGGTCTGGTCCAGCTTGCCCTGCTTGAGTGCCTGCTGTGCGCTGGCCTGGCTGGCCAGCATGTCCCTCAGCTCACCCTGCACCTGGCTGTCCGACACCGAGGTGTTGCCGACGATCAGCGCGCTGCCGACCTGGCTCGGTCCCGATCCGCAGCCGGCGAGCAGCGCGGCAGTGGCGGCAAGACCCACGAACACCCCGAGCGGGCGGCGAATGACCATCGTCACAGTGGCTTACCTTCTCATAGGCGGTCGGCGGCCGGACGCAGACGTGACCCACGACTCCGCTCAGCCGGCCGGCGCCCCGAACCGGTCGGCCAGCCGCGCGGCCACCTGCTCCGGCGTCAGTGTCTCACCGAAGTAGGGACCACTTCCCGCGCGGGCACCGACCGACCGCCAGTAGGCCACCTCGGCCGCCGTGCGCAGGCCGGGCACCACGACCGTGACACCCGCCTCGGCCAGGCCCCTGACCAGCGCCCCGCCGGTGCGGGCCAGCGTGGACCCGGCCCCGGCCGCGTCCAGCTTCGCCACCAGCGTCTCGGCCAGTTGGACCATCTTCACCGGCCAGTCGTCCAGCAGCATCATCGCCACCGGCGCGGTGCCGCCGTCGGTGAGCAGCACGTCGACGCCCATCCCGGCGAGGACCGTGATGTTGTCCCGTGCCTCGCCGTGCGACCGGGCCACCGCGTCCAGCGGCACGCCGAGACTGATGGCGCCCGGCCGGATGCCGGTCCGCTCGATGGCCGTGCCGACGGTGGCGACCAGGTCGGGATCGGCGACCTGGCTGGCGGTCAGGCCGACGCCGACCACCGGCGTGCGGTCGCCGAACGCCGCACCCCACGCGGCGGCCTGGGTGCAGCAGGAGTCGATCAGCCACGCCCCGAACGGCACCGTCGCACCGGTCATCTCGGCCATCTCCTGGCACTGCCGGTGATCGATCGCGCCGAACTCCGGATGGTTCCACACCGCCCGCGCGGAAATGCCGACGTACGAACCGTCCTCCAGCGACACCCACGGCTGCCACGTGGCGACCAGTTCGCCGAACTCCAGCGCACCGGCCAGCGTCGCCGCCAGCGCGGCGCGCCGCCGTTCCGCGGCGTCACGGTGCCGGTCGAACACGGCCCACTGCCGCTTGCCGGTCGCCTGTGCATGGCGCAGCGCGACGTCGGCGCGGCGCAGCAGCTCGAACGGCTCCAACCGGTCCACCGGGCCGTGCGCGACACCGATGCTCACCGACAGCCCCACACCGCCGCCGCCCAGGTGCACCGGTTCGGCCAACTGCTCGCCGATCTGGTTCACCACGTCCAGCACCTCGCCCGGACCGCAACCGGTGGACACCAGGACCGCGAACTCGTCGCCGGGCAGCCGCGCCACCAGCGCCCGCCGGCCGGCGAACAGCGCCTCCAACCGCCGCGCCACCACGACCATCAGCTGGTCGCCGTGCTCCGGGCCGAGACCGGCGTTGATCGCGCCGAAGCCGTCCAGGTCGAGGTGGAACAGCGTGACGTGCTCGCCACCCACCTGCCCGGCGAGCTGACTCTGTAACTGGGACAACAGGTACTGCCGGTTCGGCAGCCCGGTCAGCACGTCGTGCAGCGTCTGGTGGCTGGTGAGGTCCTGGAGCAGGTGCAGGTCGCTGACGTTCTCCACCATCGTCAGGTGCAGCGCCGGCAGTTCGTCGACGTCGCGCAGCACGGACACGGCCAGGTGGACCCAGACGAGCTGGCCGTCCGCTCGGACCAGTCTTCGCCTGCGGCGCAACGGTCCGCTCAACCCGGACAGTTCGTGGTAGTCGGCGCGGATGACGTCGGCGTCCTGCGGGTGGAAGAACTCCTCGATGCTGCGGCCGACCAGTTCGCCCGGCTCGACGCCGAGGATGTCGGCCAGCGCGGGGTTGGCCTGGGCCAGTTTGCCGTCGGAGTCGCTGATCGCGATGCCGACCGCGGACCGGACGAACACCTCGCGGAACCACGCCTCGCTGCGTCTCAGCTTGCGTTCGGCGTCGCCGGTGGCCCGTTGCAGCGCCAGCTTCACCTCGTCCTGCTGCTCGAACAGCCAGTCCCGCAGCGCGGCCGAGAAACCGGCACCGAACGCGGCCAGCACGGCGAAGGTCCGGCCGAGCGGATCCGGCCGCCCGTCGGCCCGTGCGATGCCGACCAGCCCGGCGCCGAGCACGCGCAGGCTGGCCCGCAGGCACTCCGCGTCGATGTACCGGGCGCCGACCAGCATCGCGCCCGCGTCGGTGCCCTGCCTGGTGGTGCCCGCGGTGACGCCCTCGGCCATGCCGTCCACCGCGACGGCGACGAGGCGTTCGAACTCCGCCCTCGGCATCGGGGTGAAACCGGTCGGCCCCAGGGCCTTCAGCCACGCGGCGACCAACTCCGACAGTCGCGTCGACCGCGCCGGCGCAGGGTCATCTGACGACGTGACACTCATCCGCTGTGCACACTCGACTCGCTCGATTCGTCCCCGGCCCTCATGGAGGCTAGTGCGCCGAGTGGGACAGCTACAGACACATCCACTTGTCGGAGCAGCATCTCACCCATTCGGGGCAATAGCGGTCCTGGCGCGCCACTATCGATGGGCACCCGGTGACGACCGGTCAACCAACCGGTGTGGGTACTCCGACCAGCGACTCCAAGAGTTTCGTCGCCCATTCCAGCAGTTCCCGGTCGCGCAACGGCGGTGCGCCGATCCGTCCCCCGGCTGGCCCCTCCGTCGGCCTGGGCACTGACACGGTGTGAGCGACGGCCTTGTACAACGCTTTCGGGTACAAACGGTGCAACCGCACCAGTTGCGAGTCGCGCAACGGCAGCGGCGCGAACCGGACGCTGCTGCCCTGCGTGGCCACCTCGGTCACCCCGTGCGCCCGGCACGCCTGCCGGAACGCCGCCACCGCGAGCAGGTTCTCCACCGGAGCCGGCACCGCGCCGTAGCGGTCGACCAGTTCCTCGCGCACCGCGTCCAGCCCGGCCGGGTCGGCGGCGGCCGCGATCTTCCGGTACGCCTCCAGCCGCAGCCGCTCGCCGGGCACGTAGTCGTGCGGGATGTGCGCGTCCACCGGCAGGTCCACCCGCACCTCGGCGAGTTCCTCGTCCACCTCGGGCGCTTCCGCGCCGGCGTGCTTGCGGAACGCCTCCACGGCCTCGCCGACCAGCCGCACGTACAGGTCGAACCCGACACCCGCGATGTGACCGGACTGTTCGGCGCCCAGGATGTTGCCGGCGCCGCGGATCTCCAGGTCCTTCATGGCCACCGCCATGCCGGCGCCCAGCTCGGTGTTCTGCGCGATCGTGGCCAGCCGGTCGTGCGCGGTCTCGGTCAGCGGCGCCTCGGGCGGGTACAGGAAGTAGGCGTAGCCGCGTTCCCGGCCCCGGCCGACCCGGCCGCGCAACTGGTGCAGCTGGGCCAGGCCGAGCAGGTCGCCGCGTTCCACGACGAGCGTGTTCGCGTTGGAGATGTCCAGCCCGGTCTCCACGATCGTGGTGCACACCAGCACGTCGTGCTCGCGTTCCCAGAAGCCCTGGATGATCTTCTCCAGCCGGTCCTCGTTCATCTGGCCGTGCGCGGTCACGATCCGCGCCTCCGGCACCAGTTCGCGCAGCCGCCGGGCCGCCCGCTCGATCGACGAGACCCGGTTGTGCACGTAGAAGACCTGGCCGTCGCGGAGCAGTTCGCGGCGGATCGCCGCGGCCACCTGCTTTTCGTCGTAGCCGCCGACGTAGGTCAGGATCGGGTGCCGCTCCTCGGGCGGGGTGAGGATGGTGGACATCTCGCGGATGCCGGCCAGGCTCATCTCCAGCGTGCGCGGGATCGGCGTCGCCGACATGGTCAGCACGTCGACGTGGGTGCGCAGCGCCTTGATGTGCTCCTTGTGCTCGACGCCGAACCGCTGCTCCTCGTCCACCACCACCAGACCCAGGTCCTTCCACCGGATTCCGGTCTGTAGCAGGCGATGCGTGCCGATCACGATGTCCACGGTGCCGTCCGCGAGACCGGCGATGGTGGTCTCGGACTCGGCGGGACCGGTGAACCGGGACAGGCCCCTGATGGTCACCGGGAACGACTGCATCCGCTCGGTGAACGTGTTCAGGTGCTGCTGCGCGAGCAGTGTCGTGGGCACCAGGACGGCGACCTGCTTGCCGTCCTGCGCCGCCTTGAACGCGGCCCGGACCGCGATCTCCGTCTTGCCGTAGCCGACGTCGCCGCAGATCACCCGGTCCATCGGCGACGGTTTGCGCATGTCGGCCTTGACCTCGTCGATCGCGGCCATCTGGTCCGGTGTCTCGGTGAACGGGAAGGCGTCCTCCAGTTCCCGCTGCCACGGCGTGTCCGGGCCGAAGGCGTGGCCGGGCGCGGCCTGACGGGCGGCGTAGAGCTGCACCAGTTCGGCCGCGATCTGCTTGACCGCCTTGCGCGCCTTGGCTTTGGTGTTCTTCCAGTCCGATCCGCCGAGCTTGTTCAGCGTGGGCAGTTCGCCGCCGACGTACCGGGACACCTCGTCCAGTTGGTCGGTCGGGACGAACAGCCGGTCGCCGGGCTGGCCGCGCTTGCTCGGCGCGTACTCCAGCACCAGGTACTCGCGGGTGGCGCCGGCGACCGTGCGCTGCACCATCTCCACGTAACGGCCGATGCCGTGCTGTTCGTGCACCACGTGGTCGCCCGGCCGCAGCGCCAGCGGGTCCACCGCGTTGCGGCGCCTGCTGGGCAGGCCGCGCCGCATGTCCCTGGTCGACGTGCCGCCCCGGCCGCCGGTCAGGTCGGTCTCGGTGAGCACGACGTAGCCCAGTTCGGGTGCGGCGAAACCGTCCTCCAGCCGGCCCCGCACCACGGTCACGGTGGCCTCAGCGGCCGGTTCGGTGAGGCCGTCGGCCGCCAGGAGCGCCGGCACGTCCGCGTCCCGCAACTGCTCCACGGCCCGCTGCGCGGTGCCGGCACCGGGCACGACGAGCACCGCGGTGCCCCCGGTGATGACGTGCGCCCGCAGGTCGGCGAACGCCCTGGACAGTTCCCCCCGGTACGCCTCCACCGACCGCAGGTCCAGCCGGACGACGCCCTCGGTCTCCGACGTCAGCTGCGACAGTGTCCACCATGGACGTTCGGATTCCCTGGCATGGGTTGCCACATCGGCAAGTGCTCGGTAGGCGGACGCGCCGAGGTCGATCGGCGCCCGGCCACCGCCGGCCGCGGCCAGCCAGGACGCCTCCAGGAACTCCTGGCCGGTGCGCACCAGATCGTGTGCCCTGGCGCGGATCTTCTCCGGGTCGGTCAGCACGACGTGCGTGCCGGCGGGCACCACGTCGGTGAGCAGCTGCATCTCGGCGGGACACAGCGCGGGGATCAGCGCCTCCATGCCCTCGCTGGGTATGCCCTCGGCGAGCTTGGTGAGCATCTCGGCCAGCTGTGCGTCGCCCTGGTGCTCGGCGGCCAGCTCGGCCGCCCTGGCCCGGACGGCGTCGGTGAGCAGCAGCTCCCGGCACGGCGTCGCCACCACCTCGTCGATCTCGCCCGGCAGCGACCGCTGGTCGGCCACGGAGAACGCCCGGATCTCCGCGACCTCGTCACCCCAGAACTCCACGCGGACCGGATGTTCCGCGGTAGGTGGGAAAAGGTCCAGGATGCCGCCGCGGACGGCGAACTCGCCGCGCTTCTCCACCATGTCCACGCGGGCGTAGGCGATCTCGGCGAGTCGACCGACGACCTGCTCGAAGTCCTGCTCCACCCCGGTACGCAGGTCGATCGGCGCCAGTTCGCCCAGGCCGGGCGCGAGCGGCTGGATCAGGCTGCGCACGGTGGTGACCACGACCCGCAGCGCACCGCGCTCCTCGGGATGGGCCAGCCGGCGCAGCACACTCAGCCGCTGCCCGACGGTGTCGGCGCGGGGCGAGAGCCGTTCGTGCGGCAACGTCTCCCAACTCGGGAACGCGGCCACCACGTCGTCGCCGAGCAGGTCGGCCAGCACGGCCGCCAGTTCCTCGGTCTGCCTGCCGGTCGCGGTGACCATCAGCACCGGCCGGTCGGCACCGCCGATCTCCTTCGGCGCCGCCAGCGCGGCGGTGACCAGCGGCCGAGCAGCGGGTGGACCCTCCAGTTCGAGCAGGCCGGCACCCGCGTGGTCGACCACGGCCCGCAGGCCGGCGTCGGGCAGGAGGGCGCGCAGCAGACCGGAAAGCGATCCTGGTGTGGGCACGAAAGACTCCTAGGGCACACGCGGACAGACCCCTGCCCGGGACGAGAGGGGTCTCGCCCCCAGCCTACGGCGACCCGCAGACGGCCCGCTCCGTGGTTTCGACCACGGGCAGGTGGGCAGGTGCCCGACCAGGGACTTGCCGGCCCAACCAGGTCACGGCCGAACGCTCAGTACCTGCGGAACAGCCGTACGAGCACGCCACCAGGCCGCCATCGCCGGGCTGATCCACTGCCCGATCGTGAGGATGTCCGCCACCGTCTCCCGCACGGCACAGACCGGCCCGACCGGCTCATGATGCGCGATTCTGTTGCGTAGCTTGATGATCCGGTCGAGCTGCCGGTCCATCGACGCAGCCTGCGGTGGCCCCGGCGCATGCGGGAACGCCCGGCTGAGGTGGGTTCGCCAGATCGTCGTCCAGTAGCCGCGTGCGGTGAATCGCCAGAAGCCCAGCGTCAATTCGGCGATGACCTGACCTGGAGTCGGCCGGGCAACACGGCGACGAACCGTGTTTACAGCCACGGCCACCTTGGCCCACGTCCTCGGCTGCAACGGGAACGTGCGATCGAACAGCCAGTGCGGATCCCCGGGCGACCTGGTGGCGCAGATGGCGCGATCTATGTTGTTGCGCCAGGCGACCTCGAACCAGCCGATCAGTTCGAACAGCGTGACGCTGGCTCGGCAGTTCCATGCGTACAGTTCCAGCGCACCGCATGTGCCTGCCGCCGCCACGTAGGATCCCAAGCGAGGCCGCGACAGCCAGTCCCACGCCCAACCGGGCAGGTTGGCGGATGTACGGGTGGCGCTGTCCATGTGCCGTCTCCTCGTGTATGATCGACATCGAGAGCCCCGGAACGATCAATGTCGCCCTGGTAGCGATACATCGCCGGGGCCTTGATCTTTCTCGGTGCGGGTCACACTAGGGAACGTCACCGACAGTTTTCGGACGAGCGCGGACAGCCACCGTTAGAAGACGGGTGGGCGCTTCTCCAGGAACGCGGCCACGCCCTCGGCGTACTCGGCGGACAGCACGGCCGTCTCGTACAGCGCGGCCACCGCGTCGTCCTCGGTCACCTGGCCGTCGCTGATCCGGCCGACGATCTGCTTCGCGCCGTGCACGCTCACCGTGGCCCGGGACGCGATGGTGCCGGCCAGTTCGGTCACCCTGCCGGGCAGGGCGTCCGCCGGGCAGGTCTCGTTGACCAGGCCGATGCGCAGGGCCGTGGCCGCGTCGATCAGGTCGCCGCTGAACAGGATCTGCTTGGCCCACGCCGGTCCCACCGCGGCCACCAGTTGCCGGGTGGACGTGAAGTTGTAGACGATGCCCAGTTTCGCCGGGGTGATGCCGAACCGGGCGTCGTCTGCGGCGAGCCGGATGTCGCAGGCCAGGGCGATCTCTCAGCCGCCGCCGATGCAGAACCCGGTGATCGCGGCGATCGTCGGGATGGCCAGTCCGGCGATGGCCCGCTCACCGGCGTGCACCGCGTCGCCGTACCGCCGGGCACCCTCCGGGCCGTTGCGCAGCGTCGCGAACTCGCTGATGTCGGCGCCGGCCGAGAAGTGTTCGGTCCCGCGAATCACCAGCACCCGCGCCGAGTCCGGAATACCGGCGAGCAACGTGGGCAGCGCGGTCCACATCTGGTAGCTCATGGCGTTGCGCCGCCGCGGGCGGTCGATGGTGAGGGTCGCGATCCGGTCGGTGACGTCCAGCTTCAGTTCGTCCACCCGCGAACCCTAAACCGACCGCAGCGCCACCAGCCCACGCCGGAACGCCTCGGCGTCCGGCCCGAGGACGACGAAGAACTCGGCGTCGGTGATCGCCACGTCCTCGGCCGCCGCGGCCAGCAGGGCACGGCCGGCGTCGGTGAGCACGATGCGGCGCAGCTTCGGGTCGGCGTCGTCCAGTTCCCGTGTGACCAGTTGCCTGGCGGCCAGCCGGCGCAGCACCTGGCCGGCCAGCACCGGATCGGTACCGGCGTGCTCGGCGATCTCGTGCGGGGTCGGCGCCGCATCCCCACCCAGCGCGGCGGCCGCGGACAGCAGCACGAACTGGGCGTGCGTCAGGTCGTGCGGTTCCAGCGTCGCGCGCATCGCCCGCTGCCAGGCCAGCGTGACCTGCCAGAGCAGGTCACCGGTGGTCACAGGTGGTCCAGGTGGGACAGGCCGTTCCACGCCAGGTTGACCACGTGCGCGACGACCTCGTCCCTGGTCGGCGACCGGACGTCCAGCCACCACTGCCCGGTCTGCGCCACCAGTCCGACCAGCATCTGCGCGTACACGGCGGCCAGCTTCGGGTCGTAGCCGTGGTGCGCGAAATGCGTGCCCAGCGTGTTCTCCACCTGGCTGGCGATGTCGCCGAGCAGGCTGGAGAACGTCCTGCCGCCGGAACTGACCACCGGTGAGTCGCGCACCAGGATGCGGAAGCCGTCCGGGCAGTCCTCCACGTAGGAGAAGAACGCCCGCACGGCCCGGACCAGCAGCTCACGAGGGTGGGCGTCCTCGGCCAGGGCCGACTCGATCCGGCCCAGCACCCGGCGCATCTCCCGGTCCACCACGACCGCGTAGATGCCTTCCTTGCCCCCGAAATGCGCGTACACCACCGGCCTGGTGACGGCCGCCCGGTGGGCGATCTCCTCCACCGACGCACCGTCGAAGCCCCGTTCGGCCAGCAGTTCCCGCGCCACGTCCAACAGTTGCTGCCGGCGTTGCATGCCGGTCATCCGAGTCCGGACGACCGGCTTCGACCTGCTCAGCGTCCTTACCCCATTCGACTACTCCGGGCTGGCGAGCCTCGCCAGTCGTTGCGGAGTCGGCCAGCGGACATCCCGCACCCAGCCGAACTTCTCGAACATCCAGATCAGCCGTGCCGACGTGTCGATCTGACCACGTCGCACGCCATGGCGCGCGCACGTCGGATCAGCGTGGTGCAGGTTGTGCCAGGACTCCCCGAACGAGAGTACGGCCAACGGCCAGAAGTTCGCCGACCGGTCACGTGCGGCGAACGGCCGCTCACCGAGCATGTGGCAGATCGAGTTGGTCGACCAGGTCACGTGGTGCAGCACCGCGATCCGGACCAGCCCGGCCCAGAAGAACGCGGTCAGCGCACCCCACCAGGACCAGGTGATGAGCCCGCCGAGCAGGGTGGGCAGGGCGACGGTGGCGATCGTGGTCAGCCAGAACAGCTTGCTGACCCGCACGATGTCCTGGTCGGCCAGCAGGTCGGGGGCGAAACGCTGCTTGTTGGTCAGGTCGCGGTCGAACAGCCAGCCCATGTGGGCGTGCCAGAAGCCCTTCGCGATGGCCAGCGGCGACGTGCCGAACAGCCACGGCGAGTGCGGGTCGCCCTCCCGGTCGGAGAAGGCGTGGTGCCGGCGGTGGTCGGCGACCCAGATGATGACCGGTCCCTGCACGGCCATGCCGCCGCAGACCGCGAGCACCACCCGCAGCCAGCGCTTCGCCTTGAACGAGCTGTGCGTGAAGTGCCGGTGGTAACCGACCGTGACGCCCAGGCCACTGACGTAGAAGAACACCACGGCCAGCACCACGTCGACCCAGGACAGGCCCCAGCCCCACGCGAACGGTATCGCGGCGACCAGACCGATCATCGGCACGGCGACGAACAGGTACACGGCGAGCTGCGCCCAGCCGTGTCGTCGCCCGCTGACCACCGGTTTCGGTCCGTTGGTGAGTGCCTGCGCGTGCGTGTCGAGGGTGCTCGTCATGTGGTACCTCGCCGTCTTAGGGAAACCTAACCTACGTCACCGTAACCCAGGGCCGTCGTCATTGGATACCCCTCGGGAGCCGGGTTTTGTCACCTGGTGTGACAGGTCGCCATGTGATATTCGTACGGTTCGCCGTCATGGCTCGGGTAGCACTCCCGGCGGTCACCGGCTCGACCGGACCTGCGACCATGACGGTGTACGGACAGCCGGGCGAATGCTGTGCTGATGCTCTGGCCTTCCGTGCGATCCGCCGTAGTGTAAAGGCAGCACATCGGATTTTGGTTCCGATGGTCCAGGTTCGAATCCTGGCGGCGGAGCGGACGGGACCACCTTGACATGACGCCACCACTGACACCGGACGGGGGTGCCGCACTGACCAACGGGGTCGACGGCACTCCCGGTCTGCCAGCGGACTCGGCGCAGCCCGTTGGGCCGTCCTACGGTGAGATCTCCGAGGCGTGGCTGCTGGGCAGGGCACGCGAACTCGTCGCCATCACCCAGCGCAGCGACCCGCAGACACAGCAGGAGATCATCGAGGAGCTGGACGACCTGCTCGCGGAGACCCGGCGCCGCGCGGAACCCATGACGCTGGCCCAGGTGTTGCGCCACAACCTGCTGGCCCGGCTGTACGGGCACTGCTCTGGCGACGAGGTGGACCCGCTGCTGGACGAACTGCTGGCGCACGCCCACCGGCACAAGCTCACCGTCATGGAGGCCGGCGCGCACGTGCTGCGCAGCCGCCGTTTCCTGGAGTCGGCCGACGAGGATCCGGCGATCACCGAGGTGGCGCGGGCACTGGCCATGCTGGACGACGAGTCGCTGGCCGAGCGCCTGGCCGGCCGGCGCGACTCGATGCGCACCCTGTCCGCCGTGCTGCTGGACATCGCGCTGGTGCTGACCCAACTCGGCCTGTACGAGGTGGCCGACCAGGTGCTGGTGCGCGCCGACCAGGTGGTCCGCGAGGGCGCCAGCCCGCACGAGATCGCCATTCACCTGTTCAACCGGGTCCGCCTGCAACTGGGCTGGGCGCTGCGGTTGGAGCGGATCGGCGACGACATGGGCGCCAGGGACCGGATCCTCACCGCGTCGGCGATGGCGTCGGCCGCCGAGGGCCCGTTCCAGCAGTCGCTGTTCCCGCGCGACGTCAACCGCCAGGCCGCCGACCAGATCGCGGTGGCGGGCGCGGCGCACGCGCTGGCCGACCCGGGCGCCGCGCACCTGGACCGGCTGTACGAGCTGCTGGAGAACGCCACCCGCCCACACGAGATCATCATCCTGACCGTCGCGCTGGCCCGCAGCCTGGCCGCCGCCGGCCGCACCGAGGACGCCCTGGCCGCGCTGGTCGACGTCCGGCAGACCATCGCCGACGACCGCACCGAGCAGGTGCTCAAGCTGTCGCTGGTGCGCGAGTTCGCCCAGCTGACCGGCCCGGACGGCGGTGAGCTGACCACCAGCGCGCTGGAGGACTACGCGGCCGAGCTGGAGAACGAGCTGTGGTCCATGCGCACGTCCCGGATGGACACGCTGCGCACTCGCCGCGAACACGAACGGCTGAGCCGGGTGCACGGCACGGTGGCGGTGCAGGCCATGCAGGACCCGCTCACCGGGTTGGCCAACCGGCGCAAACTGGACGAACGCCTGGAGGAACTGCTCGGCCCGCCGGCCACCCAGCCGGTCGCGGTGGCACTGGTCGACCTGGACGGCTTCAAGGGAGTGAACGACCGCTCGTCGCATGCCGAGGGCGACGACGTACTGCGGGTGATCGCGGGCACGCTGAAGAACACCCTACGGGGTGGTGACCTGGTCGCCCGGTACGGCGGCGACGAGTTCGTCGCGCTGCTGCCCGGCGCGCCACTGGCCGCGGCCGAGGCCGCGATGAAGCGGGCCGTGCGGGCGGTGAACGAACTGCCCGACGACCTGGCCAGGGGCGTGACACTGTCGGTCGGCGTGGTGGCGCTGCGGCCCAACGAGTCCGCCCAGGACGTGCTCACCCGCGCCGACGCCGCGATGTACCTGGCCAAGCGGGCCGGTGGCAACGCGGTCAACGCCGAGCCGAAGACCACCCTGAGCCCCGCGGAGCGGCTCACGGACGCCACGTAGGATCGACGCACATCCAAACCGCACCCTGTCCAGGGTTTCGTCCTGCGTCGGGCCAACACTTGATTCCAGGGAGTTCCGCATGTCCGGTCCGGTGAGCACGATCGTCCTTGCGGCCGGCGAAGGCACCCGGATGCGCTCGGCGAAGCCCAAGGTGCTGCACCGGATCGCCGGTCGCACGCTGGCCGAGCACGCGGTGCGCGCGGTCGCCGGCGTCGAGCCGGACAATCTGGTCGTGGTCGTCGGCCACGGCAGGGACCTGGTCGCCGAGCACCTGACCGAGGTGGCCAAGAACGTCGGCCGCCCGGTCACCGCCGCCGTGCAGGACCGGCAACGCGGCACCGGCCACGCGGTGAGCTGCGCGCTCGCCGAGCTGCGGCCCGACCTGGCGGGCACCGTCGTGGTCACCTACGGCGACGTGCCGCTGCTCACCCCGGACACGCTGCGCGAACTGCTCGCCGCCCACGACGACGGCGGGCACGGCGTCACCGTGCTCACGTCGATCGTGGCCGACCCGACCGGCTACGGCCGGATCCTGCGGGACGCCGACGGCCTGGTCTCCCGCATCGTCGAGCAGGCCGACGCCACGCCGGAGCAGTTGGCCGTCACCGAGATCAACTCCGGGGTGTACGCGTTCGACGCGCGGGTGCTGCGTGACGGGCTGGCCAGCCTGTCCACCGACAACGCCCAGGGCGAGCTGTACCTCACCGACGTGGTCGGGATCGCCAGGCAACGCGGCCGGTCCGTGGGTGCGCTGGCCTGCGCGGACCCGTGGCAGGTGGCGGGCGTCAACGACCGGGTGCAACTGGCCGGGCTGGCCGCCGAACTGAACGGCAGGCTGGTCCGCGAGTGGATGCGGGCCGGCGTGACGGTGATCGACCCGGCCACCACGTGGCTGGACATGGACGTGCGGCTGGCCAGGGACGTCGTGCTGGAGCCGGGGGTGCAGCTGCACGGCACCACCACGGTCGGTGAGGGTGCCGTCGTCGGGCCGGACACCACGCTGACCGACGTCACCATCGGCGCCGGCGCGTCCGTGGTGCGCACCCACGGGTCGGGCGCCTGGATCGGACCGGGCGCCAGCGTCGGCCCGTACGCCTACCTGCGGCCGGGCACCCGGCTCGGCGAGGACGGCAAGATCGGCACCTTCGTGGAGGTCAAGAACTCCGACATCGGGACCGGCAGCAAGGTCCCGCACCTCAGCTATGTGGGCGACGCCACCATCGGGGAACACAGCAACATCGGCGCCGCCAGCGTGTTCGTCAACTACGACGGGGTGAACAAACATCGAAGCGTCGTCGGCTCCCATGTGAAGATGGGTTCGGACAACATGTACGTCGCCCCGGTCACCATCGGCGACGGCGCCTACAGCGGCGCCGGCACGGTGATCCGGCGTGACGTGCCGCCGGGTGCACTCGCGGTGTCCGGTGGTCCGCAGCGCAACATCGAGAACTGGGTACTCCGCAATCGCCGGGACAGCCCGGCCGCGGAGGCCGCTCGCCAGGCACTTGACGCCAGGACCAACGAAGGCCCCGACGACGAAGAGGACGCTGGTCGATGAGTTCCAAGGCAACCACCCCGAAGAAGCACATGATGTTCTTCTCCGGCCGGGCGCACCCCGAACTGGCCGAGGAGGTCGCGAAGTATCTCGACGTCACCATCACCCCGCAGCACGCCTACGACTTCGCCAACGGTGAGATCTTCGTCCGGTTCGACGAGTCGGTCCGGGGCAGTGACGCCTTCGTGATCCAGAGCCACTGCGCTCCGATCAACCAGTGGGTGATGGAGCAGCTGATCATGGTGGACGCCCTGAAACGGGCCAGCGCCAAGCGGATCACCGTGATCATGCCGTTCTACCCGTACGCCAGGCAGGACAAGAAGCACAAGGGCCGCGAACCCATCTCGGCCCGGCTGATCGCCGACATGTTCAAGACGGCGGGCGCCGACCGGATCATGGCCGTCGACCTGCACACCGCGCAGATCCAGGGCTTCTTCGACGGTCCGGTGGACCACCTCTTCGCGCAGAACATCCTCGCCCAGCACGTGGCCGATGCGTACTCCAACAAGAACATGACCGTGGTGTCGCCGGACTCCGGCCGCACCAAGCTCGCCGAGAAGTGGGCCGACCAACTCGGTGGCGTGCCGATCGCGTTCATCCACAAGACCCGGGATCCGCTCAAGCCCAACGAGGTCGTGGCCAACCGGGTGGTCGGCGAGATCAAGGGCCGGCTGTGCGTCGTCGTGGACGACATGGTGGACACCGGCAGCACCATCGCCAAGGCCGTCGCCCAACTGCTCGCGGAGGGCGCCGCGGACGTGGTGCTGGCCGCCACCCACGGCGTGCTGTCCGGTGGCGCGTCGGAACGGCTCGCCGGGTGCGGCGCCCGCGAGGTCATCTTCACCAACACCCTGCCCATCCCGGACACCAAGCGGTTCCCCGGGATGACCGTGCTGTCCATCGCGCCCCTGCTGGCCAGGGCCATCCTGGAGGTCTTCGAGGACGGCTCGGTGACGAGCCTGTTCGACGGCAACGCCTGAGCCAGGGCGCCCCCGCTTGTTCCGCTGATGCCGAACCGGCCTACACTGACGGGGTTGCCTCGGCGAGGACGGGACAGGTGCCCGGCGTGATCGACGCGGCGGCTGGAATGCCGCACGCCGTCACGCATTCCGCCGCCCGAGGCGACCACCCCCGCCTTACCCATCGACCCGCACCGTCTGTCGCAAGGAGTGCACCACCGTGTCCGAGGTCCGTCTCGCCGCCGAGCCGCGTACCGAGTTCGGCAAGGGCGCCGCTCGCCGTACCCGCCGCGCCGGCAAGATCCCCGCGGTGCTCTACGGCCACGGTTCCGACCCGAAGCACCTGGCCCTGCCGGCGCTTGAGTTCGCCCGTGTGGTCCGTGAGCATGGCCAGAACGCCGTCCTGACGCTCGACATCGACTCGTCCGGCACCGAGCTGGCGCTGACCAAGACAGTCACCACGCACCCGATCAAGAACTACATCGAACACGTCGACCTGCTGCTCGTCCGCCGCGGCGAGAAGGTCTCCGTGGACATCCCCGTCGTCGTCACCGGCGATGCCGCCTCCGGCACGCTGGTCAACCTGGACCTGGCCTCGGTCACCGTCGAGGCAGAGGCGCTGCACATCCCCGAACAGGTCGAGGTCTCGGTGGAGGAAGCCCCCGCCGGCACCCAGATCACCGCGGGCCAGCTGAACCTGCCGCAGGGCGTCACCCTGGGCACCGACCCGGACGCCCTGGTGGTCAACGTCGTGACCGCGCCCACCGCGTCCGAGATGCTGGAGGGCGAGGCCGCCGAGGGCGAGGCCGAGGAAGCGGCCGAGGAAGAGCCGGCCGAGGACTGAGCTTTCCGCACGGGTCAGGACCGGGAGTGACGGGCCATGCTTCGCGACGAGGTCGCGCTGGTGGTGGGGCTCGGCAATCCCGGTCCTGCCTATGTCGGCAACCGGCACAACATCGGGTTCCTGGTGGCCGACGAGCTGGCCGACCGGATGGGCGGGCGGTTCAAGGCGCACCGGTCGGGCGCGGCCGTGCTGGAGGGCCGGCTGGCCGGTGAGCGGGCGGTGCTGGCGAAGCCGCAGTCGTTCATGAACCTCTCCGGCGGTCCGGTGGCCGGGCTGGTCCGCTTCTTCAAGGTGTCACCGGCGTCCGTCGTCGTGGTGCACGACGACCTGGACATCCCGTTCGACACGGTCCGGCTCAAGCTGGGCGGCGGCGACAACGGCCACAACGGGCTGCGGTCGATCACGAAGTCGTTGGGCACCAAGGACTACTACCGGGTGCGGGTGGGCATCGGCCGGCCGCCGGGCCGGATGGATCCCGCCGATTTCGTGCTGCGCGACTTCTCCACGGTGGAACGCAGGGAACTGGCGTTCGTGATCGACCGGGCCGCCGACGCCACCGAGGCGTTGCTGTCCCGGGGCCTGGAAGCCGCGCAGAACACGTACCACGCCGGCTAGCTGACCCGGTCTGCCACCAGACCCGCCGCCGCCGACCGGCGGAGCTTCCCGGACGGCGTCTTGGGCAGTGTGCCCGCGCCCAGCACGAACACGCCCACCGGCCGGGCACCCACCGCGTCCATCACCCGTGCGGCGATCTCCTTGGCCAACAACCGTTCCGCGTCCTCGTCACCGGCCACAGCGGACTCGACGGCCACGGCGAACCGTTCCCGCCTGCTGCCCGCGTCCAGCCGCACCGCGACCGCGTTGCCCGGCCGCACGCCCTGCACCGACTGGGCGGCGCGCTCGATGTCGGTGGGATAGATGTTGCGGCCGCCCATGATGATGACGTCCTTGATCCGCCCGCACACCACCACCTGGCCGTCCACCAGGTACCCGAGGTCGCCGGTGGCCAGCCAGCCGTCGGCGTCCTGGGTGGCCAGCGGGCCGTCCACGGTCAGGTAGCCGGGGGTCACGGCCTCGCCGCGCACCCGCAGCTCACCCACCCGGCGCTCGGGCAGCGGCTGCCCGTCGTCGCCGGCGACCCGCACCTCAAGGCCCGGCAGCGGCGGGCCGAGCAGCGAGAACACCCGGGTGTTGGCACCGGTCGCCGGCACGGCCCGGTTGTGTGCCTCCAGTTCGTCGGCGTCCACGGTGTCCACGGACAGTCCGGTGAACAGCGGCGCGAACGACACCGCCAGCGTCGCCTCCGCCATGCCGTAGGCGGGCAGCACGCACTCGGCCGGCATCCTGAACCTGGCGCCAGCCTCGACGAAACCCCGGACGGCGGCCTCGTCGATCGGCTCGGCGCCGTTCAGCGCGATCCGCAGCGTGGACAGGTCGTAGGCGTCCGGCTCGTCCACCTTCGCCATCCGCCTGCCCACCATCGCGTAGGCGAAGTTGGGCGCGGCCGTGACGGTGGCGCGGTACTTGCTGATCAGTGCGGGCCACAGCAGCGGGCCGGTGAGGAAGTCCACGGGGGTGGTCTTCACCAGTTCGACGCCGGTGGTCATGGGCAGGGTCAGGAAGCCGACCATGCCCATGTCGTGGAACAGCGGCAGCCAGGACAGCATCACGTCGTGCTCCGGGTCCAGCCGGGCCGCCTGCCGCATGGACGTGATGTTGGCGAACAGGTTGCCGTGGGTGATCCGCACGGCCTTCGGTTCGGCGGTGGAGCCGCTGGTCAGTTGGAGCAGTGCGGTGGCGTCCTCGGCCGAGGTGACCGGCTCGGCCAGCGGTTCGCCGTCGACCAGGTCCGGGAGCATCCGGTAGGCGACGCCGTGCTCGTCCAGCACCGGGGCCAGCGCGTCGAAGGGGGCGCCGAGCAGCACCAAGCGGGAGCCGATCATGTCCAGCACGCGGACCGTGTCGTCGGACCATTCGGCCAGGTCGGTGCGCTGGGTGGGCTGGTGCAGCATCGTCACGCTGCCGCCGGTCAGCCACACGGCCTGCACGGCGGGGGCGATCAGCGCCGGGTCGGCGGCCAGCACCGCGACCGCGGCGCCCGGCCGGACGCCCTCGGCGACCAAAGCACCGGCCATCCGGTGCGCCGTCTCGCTGACCTCGCCCCAGGTCCGGCGTACCGGCTCCTTCGGCTCGCCGGTGACGATGCCCCGGGTGGATGTGGCCGCGCTGGCCAGCAGCAGGTCGACGAACCGACTCATGATGCGGAGCTTATCCGCCGGCCAGGGGTGCCCATCACACTCCGGCCCGCTCGGCCGTGGCCAGCCATTCCTCCTCGGCCTCCGCCTGTTCCGCGCGCACCGCCCGCAGTTGCGCGTCCAACTCGACCAGGCGGTCGGCGTCCGCGCCCGCGTCGGCCATGGCCGCGTTCAGTTCCGCGGTGCGCACCTGGAGTTTCTCCAGCCGGCGTTCCAGGCGCGCCAACGTCTTCTGCGCCGCCCGCTGCTCCGCGGCGCTGGACGGCTGCGCGGCCGGCCTGGGTGGTGACGGTGGTGCGGTGGTCGCGGCGAGCCGGCGCAGGTACTCGTCGATGCCGCCCGGCAGGTGGGTGACCCGGCCGTCGCCGAACAGCGCGACGACGTCGTCACACACCCGCTCCACCAGGTACCGGTCGTGCGACACCACGACCATGGTGCCGGCCCACGAGTCGAGCAGATCTTCCAACTGCTGCAACGTGTCGATGTCCAGGTCGTTCGTCGGCTCGTCCAGCAGCAGCACGTTCGGTTCCCCCATCAGCAGCCGGGTCAGCTGCAACCGGCGCCGCTCGCCGCCGGACAGGTCGGCCACCGGGGTCCACTGGCGGGACGCGGGGAAGCCGAACCGCTCGGCCAGTTGGGAGGCGGACAGGTCCTGCCTGCCCAGCCTGACCCGGCCGGCGATCTGCTCCACGGCCTCCAGCACCCGCAGGTCGCCGGGCAGGTCGTGCAGTTCCTGCGTCAGGTGGGCCAGCCGCACGGTCTGCCCCTGGATCCGCCGGCCGGCGTCCGGTGCCACCTCACCGGCGAGCAGCCGCAGCAGCGTCGTCTTGCCGGAGCCGTTCACGCCGACCAGGCCGATCCGGTCGCCCGGCCCGATCCGCCACGTGACGCCGTCCAGCAGCCGCCGCTCGCCCAGGGCCAGCGTCACGTCCTCCAGTTCCAGCACCACCCGGCCCAACCGGCTGCGGGCGAAGGACACCAACTCCACGGTGTCCCTGGGCGGCGGCACGTCCGCGATCAGTTCCTCGGCCGCCTGCACGCGGTAGCGCGGCTTGGACGTGCGGGCCTTGGCGCCGCGCTGCAACCAGGCGAGCTCCTTGCGGGCCAGGTTCCGCCGCCGCTCCTCGGCCACGTCGGCCAGCCGGGCGCGTTCGGCGCGGGCGAACACCCAGTCCGCGTAGCCGCCCTCGTACTGCTCGACCCGCCCGCCGGTCACCTCCCAGGTGCCCGTGCACACCGTGTCCAGGAACCACCGGTCGTGGGTGACGACCACCAGCGCGCACCGCCGGGCCAGCAGGTGGTCGGCCAGCCACCGCACGCCCTCCACGTCCAGGTGGTTGGTCGGCTCGTCCAGCACCAGCAGGTCCAGTTCCCGGACCAGCGCCGCCGCCAGCGCCACCCGCCGCCGTTCACCGCCGGACAGCGTGCCCACCTCGGTGGCCATGCCGAGCGTGCCGATGCCCAGCCCGGTCAGCACGCCACGCACCCGTGGATCAGCCGCCCACTCGTGCTCGGCGGACGTGCCCAGCGGGTCGATCACGGCCTGCCGCACGGTGATCCGACTGTCCAGTTCGGACCGTTGAGTGACGACGGCCACCCGTAGATCCCGGCTCCGGCTGACCCGACCGGCATCCGGCGGCTCGACCCCGGCCAGCAGCTCCAGCAGCGTCGTCTTGCCACCACCGTTCAGCCCGACCACACCGATCCGGTCCCCGTCGCCCACCCCCAGCGAGACACCGTCCAGCAACGGCCGCACGCCGAAGCTCTTGTGCACCGACTCCAGGTTGACCAGATTGGCCATCTACCCGCACTTTCTCCACGAACATGGGCCGTTCAGGCGTGTACCTCGGGTGGCACGGGGCGTTGCGAGTCCTCGCCGCCGACCACTCGCGCGCCCGGTACCGGTCCGGAGGCGACCCGCACCGTTCGGCAGACTCCGGCGCCGGCGAGTTCGGCGGCCACCCGGACCGCTCGGTCGCCGTCCGAGCACAGGAACGCGCACGTCGGGCCGGAGCCGCTGACCAGCCCGGCCAACGCCCCGGCGGCGACCCCGGCACGCAACGTGCGGCGCAACGCGGGTCGCAGGGACACCGCCGCCGCCTGCAGGTCGTTGCCCAGCAGCAGGGCCAACTGGCGCGGGTCGCCGGACGCCAGGGCTTCCAGGACCGGTTCCACGTCGCCCGTGCGCTGCGGCCGGCCGTCGTCGCGCAGCCGGTCCAGTTCGCCGTACACGTCCGGTGTGCGCAGGCCGCGCCGGTCCAGCGCGATCACCCAGTGGAACGTGTGCCTGGTCAGCACCGGCACCAACTGTTCGCCGCGGCCGGTGCCCAACGCCGTGCCGCCGTGCAGCATGAACGGGACGTCGCTGCCCAGCCGGGCCGCCACCGTGGCCAGTTCGTCCCGGGCGACGTCCAGTTTCCACAGCGCCGCGAGGCCGACCAGTGCCGCGGCCGCGTCCGCGCTGCCGCCGGCCATGCCGCCGGCCACCGGGATGGCCTTGCGGATCAGCACCCGGACGCGGTGTTCGGCCAGGTCCCGGCCGACGTACTCGGCCAGGGCCTCGACGGCCCGCCAGGCCAGGTTGTCCTTGCCGCTCGGCACGGTGGCCGCGCCCTCGCCGGTGACCTCGACGCCCGACTCGTCGGCGGCCGCGACGACGACTTCGTCGGTCAGCGAGAGCGCCTGGAACACCGTGGTCAGGTCGTGATAGCCGTCCGGCCGTCGGTCACCGACCGCGAGATGCAGGTTGACCTTGGCGGGTACACGGACCGTTACCGGCGCGGGGACGACAGCAAGCACACCCTGAGCCTACGTACACCGGCGGCGCGCTTCAGGTCAGGCCGCCACTCCCTCGGGTCCGGCGGGCGTCCGGTGCACCGAGGCGCCACGGTCGGCCACCCAGGCCAGGGCGCTGTCCGCGCGTTCGCCCCGCACGCCGATCTGGAACCGGGCGACCGGTGTGTCGCCGAGCCTGGTCAGGCCGCCGCCGATCACCGAGATGTCCACGCCGAACCGGCTGGCCGCCTCCGGCAGCAGCGCGCCGACCGTGGCGAAACCGATCAGCACCACGTCGGCCACCCGGTCGTACGACGACGTCAGCGCGGCCACGGCGCTCGGGCACAGGTCGGCGTGCACCGCGGGCAGCACGGCGGTCGCGGTCCAGCTGTCCGGGTCGGTCGCCAGGTCGAGCAGCCTGCCGTGCTCGACGACCCGCCCGCCGTCCAGCACCGCGATGTCGTCGCACAGCCGTCGCACGACGCCGGCGTCCCTGGTCGCCACGACCACGGTGACGCCGAGTTCGGCGCGGGCGCGGTCCAGCACGGTCAGCACCGCGGCCGCGTCGGTGGCGTCGAGGTCGGCGGTCGGCTCGTCGGCGAGCAGC
>DATEPR010000416.1:0-13014 GCA_035273045.1 Pseudonocardiaceae bacterium
CGCGTAGTAGTGCGACAGGAACTCCGCCTTGTAGCTGGCCATGTCCACGCTGACCGGGCAGTCACCCTTGCAGCCCTTGCACGACAGACACAGGTCCAGCGCGTCCTTGACGTACGGGTCGCGCCACCCCGGCCCGTCGGACAGGTGGCCACCCATCATCTCGAACAGCAACCTGGCCCGGCCGCGGGTGGAATGCTGTTCCTGCCTGGTCACCATGAAGCTGGGACACATGGTGCCGCCGGACGTGTGCCGGCACTTGCCGATGCCGAAACACCGGTTGGTCGCGTCGGCGAAACCTCGTTCGTCCTCGGGGAAGGCGAAATGGGTCCGCACCCGGCGCGGCCGGTAGTCCGGTCCCAGCGCGAGGTTCTGGTCCGGACGGTAGGGATGCACGACCTTGCCGGGATTCATCCGGCCGTCCGGGTCCCAGATCGCCTTGAACTCGCCGAACGCCTCGACCAGTTCCGGACCGAACATCTTCCCCAACTGGTTGGCGCGCAACTGCCCGTCGCCGTGCTCACCGGACAACGACCCGCCATAAGACACCACGAGGTCACCGGCCTCGTCCAGGAAGCTCCGGAAGTTCTCGATGCCCTCGCGGGTGCGCAGGTCCAGGTCGAGCCGGTTGTGCACGCATCCCTGTCCAAAGTGTCCGAACAGGACGGTGTGGTAGCCGTGCCGGTCGACCAGCGCGCAGTAGTCACGCAGGTAGTCGCCCAGCCGCTCGGGCGCCACCGCTGCGTCCTCCCAGCCGGCCAGGCCGGCGTGCTCGCCGGGGATCCGGGTGTACTCGATGGTGCTGCGGCGAACCTCCCAGACGTCGGCCTGGTGCTGCTCGTCCTCGAACAGCACCGGCACACCGGGCGCACCGACCCCGCCGACCAACTGCTCGACCTTGTCGTTGACCTCCTGCTGCGTCTGAGCGCCGTACTCGGCCAGCAGCCACGCCCGGCCGTCCGGCAACTCGTCCATGCCCGGCGGGTGCTCGCCGTGCTTGGCCAGGTTGTCCAGCACACCGGCGTCGAAGCACTCCAGCCCGATCAGCATCGGGTCGGACAGCTCGGACATGTGGTCCGCCGCCGTCGCGGCATCCGGGTAGCCCACGACCAGCAGCGCGTGGTGCGGCGGATCGGCCACCAGCCGGACCGTCGCCTCCAGCACGAGCACGCAGGTCGACTCGGTGCCCACCAGCGCCTTCGCGATGTCGAAACCGTTCTCCGGCAGCAACGAGTCGAGGTTGTAGCCGGAGACCCGGCGCGGGATGGCCGGGTAGCGCGACCTGATCCGCTCCGCGTGGCGGTCGCGCAGGTCGGTCAGCGCGCGGACGATCTCGGCGGCTCGGTGCTCCCCGGACTCGGTGACCGGGCTCAGCGTGTCGCCGCTGACCGTCATCCGTGTCCCGTCGTAGGTCAGCACGTCCAGCGACACCACGTTGTCCACGGTCTTGCCGCCCATGACCGAATGCGTGCCGCAGGAGTTGTTCCCGATCATCCCGCCGAGGGTGCACCGGTCGTGGGTCGCCGGATCGGGGGCGAACGTGAGGCCGTGCTGCCCCGCGGCGGACCGCAGGTCGTCACAGATCACGCCCGGCTGGACCCGGGCGGTCCGCCCGGCCGGATCGATGGCCAGCACCCGGTTCATGTACTGGGAGAAGTCGAACACGACCCCCGCGTTCACCGTCTGGCCGGCCAGGCCGGTACCGCATCCTCGGCCGAACACGGCGGCGCCGAACCGGCGGCACACCGCGACACCGGCGACCACGTCCTCGGCCGTCTTCGGGACCACCACGCCGACCGGCACCTGGCGGTAGATGGAGGCGTCGTTCGCGTACAGCGCACGGCTCCCCTCGTCGAACCGCACGTCGCCGGAGATGCTGTCGCGCAACTCCCGCGCCAGCCGGCCACGATCGATCAGCTCGGGCATGTGCCCTCCGCTCACAGCGTCGACTGTTCCAACCGGACGTCCGGCCGGCTCAGGGTGCGTGCGGCGCGGCCCGGCGCAGGTCACGAGCCCGGCGCCGATGACCCCAGGTGGTCCTGACCACGGCAGGACGCGACAGCCATCGCACGGTGCCTGACTACCCAGAACGGACGGCTCAAACCCACGGGTCCGCCTGTCCACTTGGCATGATGTTCCCGTGACTCAACGTTGGAGGACCGCGGGCTGGGTGTGTGCCGGGCTTTCCGTGGTGTTCGCCGCCGTGGCCCTGGTGCTGGCGTTCCAGGGACCCGGCGGGAGCCTGCCCGTCTTCGCGGACCGGATCGACATCGTCGCGCCGCCGACCGGGCCGCTGCGCTCGGTCGTGTTCGGCGTGCTGTCCGGAGTGGCGTTCTTCACCGGCCTGGCCTGCTTCTTCTGGAGCGCGGTGGTGGAGGCCCGGGGGCAGCGCGCGGAGATCATCAGGCTGCTCGGCGAGCGGTCGGCCTGAGCCGGCTCAGTCGCGGGCGAAACAGAAGGCGGCGAGCCGGAAGCCGCCGTGCACGGTCAGCCGCAGGTCGTGGACGCCGTGCCACCGGGCCGGCAGTGGGCCGCCGGCGGTCGTCCACGTGTACCGGTCGCCGGTGACCGGCACCGCGATCGCCGCCAGCAGGCAGTCGCCGGCCCGGAACTCCAGCCGCGCCTCGCCGCCACCGCACTCCCGCGCGACCTCGGCTTCCACCCGGGTCGCGCCGGACAGGTCGACGCAACGGAACAGCAACCACGCCCGGTCGGTCACGGCGACCGCGTCGCCGGTGGCTCGGGTGGCGTCGACCAGGGTGATCCCGTCGTGGTCGTCGAAATCGGCGGCGAGGGTGCGCCGGTCGACGACCGCGCGAGGGGCGGGGGCCGGCCCGGTCACGGTGAGCGGTGCGGTGAGGACGGCGTGCTCGGCGGAGCGGGCGACGACGACCTCGTAGGCGCCCGGGTCGACGGTGAAGGCGCCGGTGGCGACGTCCCAGTGGGCGAGCGCTTTGGTGGGCAGCCGGAAGGCCAGGTCGCGGCTCTCCCCCGGGTCGAGCCGGACCTTGCGGAAGTCGGCGAGCCGCAGCCGGGGCGCCTGGTAGCGCGCGTCCAGCGCCCGGACGTAGAGCTGGACGACTTCGCTGCCGGGCCGCGCGCCGGTGTTCGTCAGCGTCACCGACACGTCGACCGAGCCGTCCTGGGCCACGGTCGCCGGGGTCAGCCGCAGGTCGCGGTAGGCGAAGTCGGTGTAGGACAGGCCGTGGCCGAACGGATACCGGGCCGCGGACCGGTGGTACTGGTAGGTCCAGCCGGCCTTGATGACGTCGTAGTCCAGCGGGTGGGGCAGTTCGTCGTCGCCCCGGTACCAGGTCTGCGCCAGCCGCCCGGTGGGCTCGGCGTCGCCGAACAGCACGGCGGCGACCGCGCTGCCGGTCTCCTGCCCGCCGTGGGAGGTCCACACCACGGCGGGCAGGTGCTCGTCGGCCCAGTCCAGGGCGTAGGGGTAGCTGCTCATCACGACCAGCGCCGTCTCCGGGCGGACCGCGGCGACCGCACGCAGCAGCGCCTCCTGCGCCTCGGGCAGCGCGATGGAGGAGCGGTCCTGGGTTTCCCGGCCGCCGATGAGTGGATGGTTGCCGAGGACGACCACGGCGACGTCGGCCGCCTCGGCGGCGGCCCTCGCCTCGGCCGTGCCGTCGCGCAGCAGGTGGCGCCGCCAGCGTTCGGCGGCCTCGGGCGTCTCGGCGGTGACGCTCACCCTCCCGTCGCGATCGATGGCGGCATAACGGCCGGTGAGGACGCTGCGCACCAGCACGGTGTCGTCGCCGGCGGGTTCCAGGTGGAAGGTCTCCCGCACCTCCCAGCTCTTGATGACGTCGCGGCCGGCGATCAACGAGGAGTCCTGGACGCTCAGGTAGCGGCCGGTGTCCGCGGAGCGCAGCGTGAGCACCCCGCCGCCCCAGTCGACGACGTCGAACGCGCCCAGCGGTTGGCCGGTGGTAGTGGAGCGCAGTGCGATCCGCTCGGCGCCCGCCACGTGCACCACCTCATCGCCACGACGGGCGAGCGCCGCCGCCACGCTGACCTGGTACGGCATGGTGCCGCTGTACCAGTCCTCGCACAGCGTGCCGGCGAGCGGGCCGATGACGGCGATCCGACGTGTCGCGTCCAGCGGCAGCAGTCCGGTGTTGCGCAGCAGCACGACCGACTCGGTCGCGGCACGCAACGCGAGGGCGCGGTGTTCCGCGCAGTCGATCACGCCCGGCCCGATGCCGGCGTACGGATCGAGGTCCGGATCGAACTCGCCGAGTCGGAAGCGGACCAGCAACTGCCGCCGCACCGCGCGGTTCACGTCGGCCTCGTCGATCAGGCCGCGGTCCAGGGCCTCGCGCAGGCGGCCGATCGGGACCGCGCTGTCCTGGCTGTGGTCGGTGAAGCTGTCGATGCCGGCCCTGAGCGCGGCGGCGTGGGACTCGGCGTGGTCGTCGAAGTAGTGCTCGTCGTCGACCAGATTGGACGGTGCCTCGGCGTCGCTGACCACGAACAGCTCGTGCCCGGTCGGCCGCGCCCAACGGCGCAGTTCCGTCTCGATGAGCGGGCTGACATGGCAGGGCCGGCCGTTGACCAAGTTGTAGGCGGCCATGACACCGGTCGCGACACCGGCCCGGATGACCGGACGGAACGCGGCGAGGTCGTACTCGTGCAGTACCCGTGGGCGCAGGCCGGACGATGTGGTGCAGCGGTCGTTCTCGTTGTTGTAGGCGAGAAAGTGCTTCAGCACCGGGGCCGTGCGCAGGTAGCGCGGGTCGTCGCCGGCCAGTCCCCGGCAGTACGCCACCGCGAGGCGCGCGGTGTGCACCGGGTCCTCGGAGTAGCCCTCCTCGTTGCGTCCCCAACGCGGGTCGCGCAGCAGGTTCACCACGGGAGCCCACGCCTGGAGGCTGTTGGCGCCGGTGCCGACGACGGGTGGGCGGTGGTGGTGGAAGGCGCGCAGTTCGGTGGACACCGCCTCGGCGACCCGGCGCACCAGGTCCTCGTCCCAGGTCGCGCCCAGGCCCACCGCCTGCGGGAAGACCGTGGCCGGGCCGAGCCAGGCAACGCCGTGCAGGGCTTCGGTCCCGGTGCGGAACTCGGCGACGCCCAGGCGGGGGATGGCCGGCACGTACTGGTGGAGCATCGCGATCCGCTCGTCCAGCGTAAGCCGTTCGACCAGATCGTCGATGCGCTTGCACAATGCCGCCGTCGAATCGCGGAACGGCTGCCGCTCGGTGGTGGACACGGACGGAGAACTCACGCTGCGACCCCCAGGGCGATTCCGATGTTGAAGCGCTTCGCGCACGTTCGCACGGCCTGCCGGCCCTGTCAATCTTCGGTCAGCGAACGGGTCTTTCTCGGTCCAGCGTCTTGTGCGAGCCGGCTGGCCGCCGCTACTGTGGCGCGCACCACACGGAAGCGCTTCACCGGAGAAGGGTCGGCTCATGGCCATCGAGTTGAACCGCAGGGACTTCGTGCGCGCCGCTGCCATGGTCGCGGGAGCCGCCGCCCTGACGCCCGTCCTGTCCGCCTGCGGCGGTTCCACCCAGGTGACCGGCGCGAGCACCAGGTCCGGTCTGAAGGCGGCACTGCCGGCCTACGTGCCGAACACCGCCGCCCGGCCGGACTTCCCGTCGCTGGCCGGCGGACCCGACGCGATGACGGACCCCGGCTACCTCATCTACCCGGCAGCCCAGCGCGCCACCGTCTCCGGCGTGCCGGGCCGGGGCGGCAGCTACACGGCCGTCACGCCGCTGTGGGGCACCGTGCCGCCCGCCGGGAACTCCTTCTACCAGGCCATGAACAAGGCCCTGGGCGTGAACCTGACGATGAAGCCGGCGGACGGGAACAACTACGCCACGATCGTCCCCACGCTGACCGCCGCGAAGCGGTTACCCGACTGGATCCAGCTCCCCACCTGGTGGAACGCCAACTTCAACGTCGGCGAGTTGGCCGCGACGCAGTTCGCCGACCTGACGCCCCACCTGTCCGGTGACAAGGTCAAGAAGTACCCCAACCTGGCCGCGATCCCCTCCGGCGCCTGGCAGGCCGGTGCCTGGGGCGACCGGATCTACGGCATCCCGTCCTTCTCCAGCGGCTTCGTCATCGCCGGCACCACGTACTACCGGCGGGACGTCTTCGACCGGCTGGGCATCACCGCCGACCAGATCAGGTCCGCCGACGACCTGATGCACCTGGGCAAGGAACTGACCGACGCCAAGCGCGGCGTGTGGGCCTTCGACGACGTGTGGACCTACCTCTTCCCGTTCTGGGGCGTGCCGAACAAGTGGAAGATCGAGAACGGCAAGCTGGTCAACAAGTACGAGACCCCGGAGTACCTGGAGGCCCTTGACTGGCACTACCGCCTCGCCACCGCGGGCTACCTGCACCCGGACGCGATCGCCGGCGACAACGCCGACGCCAACACCCGCTTCTACGCCGGGAAGGTGCTCATCCAGGGGGGCGGGACCGGCGTGTGGAACCTCGCCGACTACCAGTCCGGGACCGCCGCGAACCCGAACTACCGGCGCGGCTCGTTCGACATCATCGCCGCCGACGGCCGGAGCCGGCCCAGCGTCTTCATGGGCTCGTCCACCAGCATCATGAGCTACCTCAACGGAAACCTGAAGCCGAACCAGATCGAGGAACTGCTCAGGGTCGCCAACTACCTGGCCGCCCCCTACGGTTCGGCCGAGTACACGCTGGTCAACTTCGGCGTCGAGGGCGTCCACTACACGATGGTGAACGGCGTGCCGACGGCCACCGACGAGGGCAAGAAGGACGTCCAGGCGCAGACCTACCCGTTCCTGGCCTCACCGCGGGCCGTGATCAGCAACCCGGGCGGGGACGTCGTCACCAGGGACTACGCCGCCTGGCAGGCGGCGAACGTGAAAACCCTCTACAAGCCGGTGTTCTGGAACATGAACATCAGCATGCCGCAGTCGCTGGCCACGATCGACGCCGCCCAGGCGGTCGAGGACACGGTCAAGGACTGCTACCACGGCAAGAAGAAGGTCTCCGACGTGCGGGCCGCCATCGCCACCTGGAAGTCCAGCGGCGGCGACCGGCTGACCCGGTGGATGACCGAGAACGTGCTGAACAAGTACGGCACCGGTCAGTGAACAGGCCGAACTGGCGGACCCGGTTGCGGCGCGACCGCTCGCTGCTGCTGATGGCGGTGCCCGCGGTCGTGCTGCTGGTGGCGTTCAACTACGTGCCGCTGTTCGGTCTGGTCACCGCGTTCCAGGACTACGACCCGCTGGCCGGGGTCTGGCACAGCGACTGGGCCGGCTTCGACCAGTTCCGCCAACTGTTCGGCGATCCGCTGTTCTGGGAGGCGCTGGAGAACACCCTCTACCTCAGTTTCGTGCAACTGGTGCTGTTCTTCCCCATCCCGATCGCGCTGGCCCTGCTGCTCAACTCGCTGCTGTCGCAACGGTTGCGCAACTTCTTCCAGTCCGTGGTCTACCTGCCGCACTTCTTCTCGTGGGTGCTGGCCATCACGATCTTCCAGCAGATGTTCGGCGGCGCGGGCGTGCTGAACCAGTTCCTGCGGGGGCACAACGTCGGCGTGTGGGACATCATGACCAACCCGCACACGTTCGCGCTGCTCATCACGTCGCAGGTGATCTGGAAGGAGGCCGGCTGGGGGATCATCGTGTTCCTGGCCGCCCTCGCCGCCATCAACACCGACCTGTACGAGGCGGCCGCGGCGGACGGCGCCGGGCGTTGGCGGCGGCTCTGGCACATCACCCTGCCCGGGCTGCGCGGCGTCATCATGCTGCTGCTGGTGCTGCGCCTGGGCAACACCCTGACCGTCGGGTTCGAACAGTTCCTGATCCAGCGGGACGCGGTCGGCCACGACGCGGCGGACGTGCTGGACACCTTCTCCTTCTACTACGGCATCGCGACCGGCAACTACAGCTACGGCGCGGCGGCCGGGTTGTTCAAGGGCGTCATCTCGCTGGTGCTCATCTGGGGCGCCAACAAGATGGCGCACGCCTTCGGCACGGACGGGTTGTACCGGAAATGACCGACACGATCGTCCCGATCGAACGCCGAACCCGGACAGCCGAAGCGGTCGTCCCGGCGACCGTGCGGCGCACGGCCGCGCGCCCGCCATGGGAGGAGCCGCCGACGGCCGCCGGCCAGACCGCCAAGGGGCTGACGCTGGGCGCCGTCCTGGTCGTCATCCTGGTGCCGCTGTGGATCGTCGTGGTGACCAGCTTCTCCACCCCGGCGGCGATCAACCGGGCCGGCGGTCTGGTGGTGTGGCCGGACGGCCTGACCATCGAGCCGTACCGGGAGATGCTGGGCGACCCGACGGTGCGCACGGCGCTGCTGGTGAGCCTCGGCATCACCGGGATCGGCACGGCGGTGTCGATGGTGGTGTCGATCCTGTGCGCCTACGGCCTGTCCCGGCCGCGCTCGATCGGGCACCGCTTCATCCTGGTCCTGCTGATCATCACCATGTTCGTCAACGGCGGCCTGATCCCGACGTTCCTGGTGGTCACCGGGCTTGGCGGGTACGACCAGTGGTGGGCGCTGATCCTGCCCAGCGCGGTGTCCGTGTTCAACATCCTGGTGCTGCGTTCGTTCTACGCGGAGACCTCGGCCGACCTGATCGACGCGGCCCGGATGGACGGCGCCGGGGACTGGCGCATCCTGTGGTCGATCGTCCTGCCCACCTCGCGGGCGGTGACCGCCGTGATCGCGCTGTTCTACGCGGTGGGCTACTGGAACTCGTTCTTCAACGTGATGCTGTACATGCCGACCGACAGCCCGAAATGGCCGTTGCAGTACGTGCTGTACACCTACGTCAACAAGGGCAACGGCCTGCCCGGCTCGCTCAACTCCGGGTTCGGCACCGCGCACGCGCAGACCGCTCCGTTGTCGTTGCAGATGGCCGTGGTGGTGCTGACACTGGTGCCGCTGCTGGTCGTCTACCCGTTCGTGCAGAAGCACTTCCGCACCGGTGTGCTCACCGGGGCGATCAAGGGCTGAGGAGGAGCATCGATGGTGACACTCGCCGACGTGGCCAGGCACGCTGGCGTCTCGTCCAGCACGGTCAGCTATGTCCTCAGCGGCAAGCGTTCGGTCACGGAGGAGACCAAACGCCGCGTCCGGCACGCCGTGACCGAACTGGGCTACCACCCCAACGCGGGCGCCAGGGCGCTGGCCGGCCGCCGCTCCCACATCATCGCCCTGGTGGTGCCGCTGCGCGCCGACCTCTACGTGCCGATCATGATGGAGATCGCCATCTCGGTCACGGTCGCGGCCCGGCAGCACCGCTACGACGTGTTGCTGATCACCAACGACGAGGGGCCGGACGGGGTGCGCCGGGTCGCCGCCAGCGGGCTGGCCGACGGCGTGATCCTCATGGACATCGAGCTGGACGACGAACGCATCCCGGCGCTGCGCGCCCAGGGCACGCAGGCAGCGCTCATCGGCGTGCCCGACGATCCGCGCGGCGTGTCCTGCGTCGACCACGACTTCGCCGCCGCCGGCGCCCTCTGCGCGGACCACCTGGCCGACCTGGGCCACCAGGAGGTCGCGTTCATCGGCTACGGCACCGGGGTGTACGACCGGCACGCCGGCTACGCCGAGCGCACCCTCGCCGGCTTCCGGGACCGCGCCGAGTGGCGCGGGCTGCGTTTCGTGCACCGCCCCTGCGAGGGCACCTACGAGAGCACCGCGGGCGCGCTCGCCCGCATCCTCGCCGACCGGCCCGAGACCACGGGTTTCGTGGTGCAGAACGAGGGCGCGATCGGGCCGTTGCTCAGCCTGCTGCGCACCAGCGGCCGGACGGTCCCCGAGGACGCCTCGGTGATCGCCCTGTGCCCGGACCAGCTCGCCGAGCAGCACGCGCCCAGGCTCACGGCGGTGACCGGCCCGACGCAGGAGCTCGGCAGGGTCGCCGTCGAGCAGGTGATGGGCCGGATCACCGCGGCGGCGGACGGCAAGGAACCGGCGGACGAGATCGTCCTGCTCAACCCGGTGCTGACGGTCCGGGAGAGCACCGGCCCGGCGCCGCGCGAGCAGGCATGACGGCACGCCGGCTGGTCGACCGGCTCGGCGGCCTGGCCTTCGGCGGGGACTACAACCTGGAGCAGTGGGACGAGCCGGTCTGGCGGGAGGACGGCGAGCTGATGCGCCGGGCCGGGGTCAACCTGGTCACGGTCGGCGTGTTCGCCTGGGCGCTGCTGGAACCGGCGGCGGGCAGCTACGACTTCGCCTGGCTCGACGCCCACCTGGACCGCCTGCACGCCAACGGTGTCGCCGTCGACCTGGCCACGCCGACCGCGTCGCCGCCGCCGTGGTTCACGCTGGCCCACCCGGACGCCCTGCCGGTCACCAGGGACGGCACCCGCCTCACCCACGGCAGCCGCGACACGTACTGCCTGGCCGCCCCCGCCTACCGCGGCGCGGCCCGGCGCGTCGCGGCCGCCCTGGCGCGGCGGTACGGCGACCATCCGGCGGTGGCGCTGTGGCATGTGCACAACGAGTACGCCACACTCTGCTGGTGTGAGCACACGGCGGCCGCCTTCCGGGCCTGGCTGCGCGCCCGTCACGGATGTCTCGACGCCCTCAACGAGGCGTGGGGAACGGCCTTCTGGAGCCAGCACTACACCGCCTGGGCACAGGTGCTGCCGCCGCGCGCCACCCAGTGGCACGCCAACCCGGGCCAGGTGCTGGACTTCCGTCGCTTCTGGTCGGACGAAGCCCTTGCCGCGTACCGGGAACAGCGGGACGCGATCCGCGAGCACAGCGACCGGCCGGTGACCACCAACCTGATGTTGCCCGCCTACCAGAACGTGGACCTGTGGGCGTTCGGCCGCGAGGTCGACCTGGTCGCCGTCGACCACTACCCGGGGGTGGACGCCGCCGCCGACACGGCGTTCGGCGCCGACCGCGCCCGCTCGTTCGCCCGCGGCCGGCCCTGGCTGCTGATGGAGCAGGGCACCGGCACCGTGCACGACGGCGACCGGACCCTGGCGAAGGAACCCGGCGAGATCCTGCGCCACACGCTCGGCCACGTCGCCCGCGGCTCGGAGGGTGCGTTGTTCTTCCAGTGGCGGCAGTCCCGCGCGGGCGCGGAACGGTGGCACCCGGCGATGGTCCCGCACGCCGGACCGGACAGCCGGGTGTTCCGCGAGGTGACGGCGGCCGGCGAGGCGGTCGGCCGGCTCGCGGAGCTGGCCGGGTCGACGGTCACCGCGCAAGTGGCCGTGCTGCACGACTCGGACGCCTGGTGGGCCATGGACGTGGCCGGACTGCCCTCGGCCGAGTTGGACTACCACGCGACGCTGCGCCGAGCCCACCGGGCGTTGTGGGACGCCGGTGTCACCGTCGACTTCGCGCATCCGGAACAGGACCTGAGCCGCTACCGGCTGGTACTCGCCCCTGCCCTGTACCTAGTGTCCGACACGGGTGCCGGCAATCTGTGCCGCTATGTGGCCGCCGGTGGCACACTGCTCGTCCAGTACTTCAGCGGTGTCGTCGACGACCACGGCAACGCCCGGCTGGGCGGCTACCCGGCGGCGCCGCTGCGCGAGGCGCTGGGCATCCGGGTCGAGGAGTACCGGCCACTGCGGCGGGACGAGCGGATCGTGCTGTCCGACGGTTCGCACGGCAGCGCCTGGAGTGAGCTGCTGCGCGTCGAGGGTGCCGAGCCGATCGCCGCCTACGCCCACGGGACGCTCACCGGCGCCCCGGCGCTCACCCGGCACCGGTTCGGCAGCGGAGCCGGCTGGTACCTGTCCACCCGCCTGGCCGACACCGGCTACGCCGGCCTGATCGCGCGGCTGCTGGACGCGGCCGGCGTGCACCGGGAACCGCCCGGCCTGCCGGCCGGTGTCGAGGCGGTCATCCGTGGTCGCTGGACCGTCCTGCTCAACCACCTGGCCGACGCCGTCCCGCTGCCGGACCCGCTGGCGACAGCGCCCGACCTGCTCACCGGTGGACCGATCGACCAGTTGCCACCCGGCGGCTGCGCGGTGCTGCGCACTGACCACAAAGGACTAGAATGTCGCACAACCCCGTGATCCCCGGGTTCCACCCCGATCCCAGCGTCTGCCGCGTCGGCGACGACTACTACCTCGCCTGTTCCAGCTTCGAGTACTTTCCCGGCGTGCCCGTCTTCCACAGTCGCGACCTGGTGCACTGGACGCAGATCGGCAACGTCCTGGAGCGCCCCGGCCAACTGAGCTTCCCGCCCGACCTGCCGGCGTCCGGTGGCATCTACGCGCCCACCCTGCGCCACCACGACGGCCGGTTCTGGCTGGTCGTGACGAACGTCAGCGAGGGCGGCGGCAACCTGCTGTGCACCGCCACCGACCCGGCCGGGCCGTGGTCGGACCCGATCCGCCTGCCCGGTGTCCGCAGCTTCGACCCGGACCTGGCCTGGGACGACGACGGCACGTGCTGGTGCACCTACGCCGGCATCGAACAGGTCCGCATCGACCCGCACACCGGGGAGACGTTCGGTCCGCCACGCCGGCTCTGGTCCGGCACACCCGGCGCCCGATACCCGGAGGCACCGCACCTCTACCGGATCGGCGACTACTGGTACCTCCTCATCGCCGAAGGCGGCACCGAGCGCGGGCACGCCGTCGCCATCGCCCGCGGCCACGCGCCGACCGGTCCGTTCGAGCCCTGCCCGGCCAACCCGATCCTGACCCACCGCGGCATCGACCACCCCATCCAGAACACCGGCCACGCGGACCTGGTGTCGGCGCCGGACGGCACGTGGTGGCTGGTGCTGCTCGGCGTGCGGCCGGGCGGTGACACGCCGGGCTGGCACGTGCTCGGCCGGGAGACCTTCCTGGCGCCGGTGAGCTGGGCGGACGGCTGGCCGGTCGTCGGCGAACTGGCACCGCCGTCGCCTGGTCCGGCCGAGCCGGTCCGGGACGACTTCGACCTGGCCGAACTGCGGCCGTACTGGGTCTCGGTGCGCAGCCGTCCCGCGTCGCACTGCACCACGACCGAACGGGCCGGCTGGCTCACGCTCCGCGCGCGGGGCGAGTCCCTGGACCACCC
>DATEPR010000417.1:0-2151 GCA_035273045.1 Pseudonocardiaceae bacterium
CCCGTTCGATCGCCCGGTCGGCGTCGGTCAGCACCTCGCGGCCGGCGGCCGGTGAGCGGCCGGCCGCCAGCAGGTCGGCGTAGCGGGCCGGGTGCTTCACGTTCCACCAGCGCACCCCGCCGACGTGGCTGTGCGCGCCCGGGCCGGCGCCCCACCAGTCGGCGCCCAGCCAGTAGCCCATGTTGTGCCGGCACCGGGCCTGCTCGGACACCGCCCAGTTGGACACCTCGTACCAGCCGAACCCGGCGGCGGTCAGGGTGTCGTCGACGAGTTCGTAGTCGGCGGCCAGCACGTCGTCGTCCGGGGCGGGCAGTTCGCCCCTGGCGATCCGCCGGGCCAGGGCGGTGCCGGGCTCGACGATCAGCGAGTAGGCGGACACGTGGTCCACACCGGCGGCGAGCACGGCGTCCAGGGAGCGCCGCAGGTCGTCGGTCGTCTCGCCGGGCGTGCCGTAGATCAGGTCGAGGCTGACGTGCCGGAAACCGGCCGCGCGGGCCTCGGCGGCCGCGGCCACCGGCCGGCCCGGGGTGTGCCCGCGGTCCAGGGTGGCCAGGACGTGCGGCACGGCGGACTGCATGCCGAGCGACACCCTGGTGTACCCGGCGGCCCGGATGCCGGCGAAGAACTCCGGTGACGTCGACTCGGGGTTGGCCTCGGTGGTCACCTCGGCGCCGGCCGCGATGCCGAACGTGCCGCGGATCGCGGCCAGCACGTCGGCCAGGCCGGCGGGGCCGAGCAGGGACGGCGTGCCGCCGCCGACGAACACGGTGTCCACGGCCGGCGGCCGGCCCAGCACGGTGGTGGCCAGGTCCAGTTCCCGGCGCAGGCCGGCCAGCCAGGACCCGGGCGACGCGGACGAGCCGAGTTCACCGGCGGTGTACGTGTTGAAGTCGCAGTATCCGCACCTGGTCAGGCAGAACGGCACGTGCACGTACAGGCCGAACGGGCGGTCGCCGACACCGGCGGTCGCCGACTCGGGCAGGGCGCCGTCGGCGGGTGCCGGCGCACCGTCGGGCAGGGCGGAGGGCATGCTTCCAGTGTCACGCACTGCTGAGTTTGTTCCTGCCGGTGACCCTCGTCCCAGCATGCGGATGGCGGTGGACCGGCCCCAGGACCCATGGCACGCTGGTTTCATGTCCGTGACCGAGGTTCATCTTGTGGCGCGCCGCCACGTGGACTTCCGTCGCGTCTCCAGCGCGTTGTGCCAGCCGAGCCGCTGACCGTCGCTGCGCTTTTCCACCAGCCGGCGCCGGGCGCGCCCGCCAGGGGTCTCTTCTACCGTGCTGGCCGTCCAGTGCCCTGATCACCGGAGGCAGACCGTGTCGTCGACCGAGCCCACCAGGTCGTCCGGGGTGACCACCACGGCCCCCAGGCGTGCGCGCGCCCGCCGCGGCGAAGGCCAGTGGGCGCTCGGCTACCGGGAGCCGCTCAACCCCAACGAGCGGTCCAAGAAGGACGACAACCCGCTGAACGTGCTGGACCGGATCGTCAACATCTACGCGCCCGGCGGCTTCGACTCGATCGACCCCGGTGACCTGCGCGGCCGGTTCCGCTGGTACGGGCTGTACACGCAGCGCCGGCCGGGCATCGACGGCGGGCGGACCGCCGTGCTGGAGCCGGAGGAGCTGGACGACGAGTACTTCATGATGCGGGTGCGCATCGACGGCGGGGCGCTCACCACCGAACAGCTCACCGTGATCGGCGAGATCTCCCAGACCTACGCCAGGGACACCGCGGACATCACGGACCGGCAGAACATCCAGTACCACTGGATCCGCATCGAGGACGTGCCGACCATCTGGGCGAAGCTGGCGGACGCCGGGCTGACCACGATGGAGGCGTGCGGCGACAGCCCGAGGGTGATCCTGGGTTCGCCGGTGGCCGGGATCGCGGCCGACGAGGTGATCGACGGCGGCCCGGCGATCGAGGAGATCCACCGCCGTTATATCGGTGACCGAGCCTTCTCCAATCTGCCAAGGAAATTCAAGACGGCGGTCTCCGGACTGCCGGACGTGGCCCACGAGATCCACGACGTGGCGTTCGTCGGCGTGGTGCACCCCGAGCACGGACCCGGGTTCGACCTGTGGGTCGGTGGCGGGTTGTCCACCAATCCGATGATCGGCAAGCGGTTGGGCGCGTGGGTGCCGCGGG
>DATEPR010000418.1:0-5922 GCA_035273045.1 Pseudonocardiaceae bacterium
CCAGTTCGTCCGCGAGGTCGGCGAGTTCGGCCATCTCGTCCGGGTACCGGCGCACCATCTGGTTCACCAGCCACGCCGCGACCGTCGGCTTGCGCAGGGCGTTGATCCGCTTGGCCAGCTCCCGGTCGCCGGCCGCCCGCGCGTCCGCGGCCCGTGCCGATCTGGCCGCCACGAAGTCATCCCGCGGGCCGCCGTACAGCTCGGTCGCGACATCCGACTCGGTCACCCGTCCAGGCAAGCACACCTGGCCCGGTTCAGCGACCGTGGAACGCCTCCGCGAGCCACCACGACCCGCCGTCGTTGGCCACTTTGGCGTCGATCACCAGCGGCCGGTCCCTCGGTCCGGCCAGCCACGACGTCACGGCGGCGAGGTCGTCGACCGTGCGGACGGTGATCCCGTCGGCGCCGAATCCGGTGGCGATGGCGGCGGCGTCGGTGTCCGGGAAGCGGACGGTGGCCAGGTCGGCGTCACCGAAGTGGTGCACCTCGGCGCCGTAGGCGGCGTCGTGGTAGACGATCACCACCAGCGGCAACTCCAGCCGCACCGCCGTTTCCAGCTCGGCGACACCCATGTGGAACCCGCCGTCGCCGAGCGCGGCCACCGGCAGCCGGTCGGGCCGGGCCAGTGCGGCGCCGATCGCGGTGGCCAGCCCGAGGCCGATGGACTGGAAGGCCTGGGTGAAGCAGAAGCCGAACTCGTCCGGCACCGACAGGTACGCGCTGGGGTAGCCCATGAAGTTGCCCGAGTCGATCGACACGATCCGGTCGGCGGGCAGCAGGTCGTCCAGCACCATCGTCAGGGTGCGCGGGTCGATCGAGTCGTTCGTGGACAGATCACGGTAGTCCACTGTGGACCATCGGATGCCGGCGGCGATCCTGGACCGCACGTCGTCGGTGCGGTAGCCGGGGTCGGGCCTGGGGGCTCGCCGGCCCAGTTCGGCGAGCAGGTCGGTGGCCGTGGCGACGGTGTCGCCGAGCACGCCGAGGTGGATCGGGCGGTGGGCACCCAGGGCCGCCGACTCGACGTCGACCTGGACGAGCTTGGTGTCCGAGCCGATCAGCTTGCCCTGGCGGGTGGTCCAGTTGTTCAGTGCGCAGCCCCAGCCGACGATCAGGTCCGCGTCCCGGATCAGTTCCTCGGCCAGCGGCGAGGCGAACCCGCCGGAGATGCCAAGCGCCCACTCGTCGCCGTGGAACAGGCCATTGGCCACGGCGGACGTGGCCAGCAGCGCGCCGCACCGCTGCGCGACCTGCCGCAGCCGCTCACCGGCCGGCCGGCCACCCCGACCGGCGATGAACACCGGTCGCCGCGCCGCCAGCACCAGGTCGGCGAGTTGGCCGACCCGCTCCGGGTCCGGCCGTACCCGCTCGGCCGGGCCGATCGCCGGCACGTCGACCGACGGCACCGGCATGTCCTGCACGTCCAGCGGCAGGCTGAGCACCACGGTGCGCCGCTCCAGCACGGCGGTCCGGTAGGCGCGGACGGTGTCGGCCACCGCGGTGCGGCCGCCGTGCACCCGCTCGGCGACCGCGCCCACCGACCGCACCAGGGCGTCCTGGTCGATCCGGAAGTTGGACAGCAGGTCGGCGCCGGGCGTGTCGGCGGTGACGACCAGCAGCGGGGTGCGGCTCTTGGCCGCCTCGCCGATGCCGGTCATCGCGTTGGTCAGCCCGCAGCCCTGGTGGGTGGTGACGACCGCCGGCCGGCCGCTCATCCTGGCGTAGGCGTCGGCGGCCACCGTGGCACCCATCTCGTGGCGGGTCGCGACGAACTCGACCCCGCCGGCCCGCAGCGCGTTGGTGACGTGGAAGTTGCCGCTGCCCACGACGCCGAACGCACGCGCGACGCCGAGCCGTGCCAGCGTGGTCCCGACAGCCTGCGCCACGTCCATGTCAGGCCGCCCGCTCCACGATCGCGTACACCCGCGCCGGGCTGCCCGAGCCGGTCACGATCGGCAGCGGCGACACCACCAGCAGGGCGCCGGTGGCGGGCAGCCGGGACAGGTTCTGCAACTGGGTGAGGCCGCACTTGTTGGCGCCGAGCATCCGGTTGTGGCACGGGAACGCCGGGTCCAGTTCGGCGGCCCGGCCGGCGTCGGTGCCGACGGTCTCCACGCCGATGCCGACGATCGGGGTCTCGTTCGCCAGCCACGCCGCACACTCCGGTGCCACGCCGGGAGTGTGGGACTTGTCGCCGGAGACGTTCAGGAACCGGTCCTGGTCGGCCGACCGGGTGTCCCAGCCGGTGCGGTAGAGCAGCCACCCGCCGTCCGGCAGCGACCCGTGCTCGGCCTCCCACGCCTTCACGTCGTCCACCTGGAGCAGGAAGTCCGGGTCGGCGGCGACCTTGTCGGACATGTCCAGCACGACCGCCGGGGCGACCAGGTTGCGCAGCGGGATGCTGGCCACGTCGTAGCCGTCCTTGCCGGACAGCCAGTGGTTCGGGGCGTCCACGTGGGTGCCGGTGTGCTCGCCGGTGTGGATGTTGTTCCAGTACCACATCGGGCCACGGTCGTCGTACCTGCTGATCTCCTCCAACTGGAAGTTGATCGTGTTGGCGAACGGCTCCGGCAGGCGCAGCACCGGTGTGGTCGAGGTCAGCGGCGCGGTGAGGTCGATGATGTCGATCTGCTCGGAGCGCAGCGCGGTCAGCAGGTCGGCGAGCACAGGCATGGCGTCTCCATCAGGTGCGTCGGGTTCGATCACCGTAGCCGCCGGCCACGTCTACAGCAGACCGGCCGCCCAGTTACGGATCTGGTCGATGTGGTCGCCGCCCAGGCCACGGCGTGGGTCGACGTGGCACAGCAGCGTCTGGCAGCCGACCCGGTCGCGGTGGAAGGTGGACCGGGCGGCGGCGAAGTCGACGTGGTCGTGCTCGTCGTCCAACCAGGCAAGCGGCCGGCCGTCGGCGTACGCGCAGACAGCGGGCCATTTCCAGCCGCCGCCAAGCCGCCAGCGCAGCCGGCCCCGGCTGTCGCGTTCGACGTCGGCGGCGGGGAACTCGATCACCGGCAGGTCGTCCAGGCCGATGGCCGGCGCGACCCGCCGGTTCGCCGAGTGTTCCCACGCCGTCGCCCACACCAGTTCCAGTCCGGTCTCGTCGGCCAGTGCGCGCAGCAGCGCGCCGTGGCCGGGGTGCAGCCGGACGCGGTGTCCCGTCCCCCACCGGACACGTCGGCCGCTCACCCAGCCGCCGTCCGGTGTCTCCCGATACGTCACATATCCGGACGGCCGGGGAAAGCCCTTGGCGGCGTAGGGATTGAGCGGGCCGTCCACGTCCAGCAGCAGCAGTCCTTTGGTCGCACGCACCACACCGCAATCTTGGCAGCCGGACCTGCCGCGATGAAACTTTCCCGCCGCAGGCCACACCACCTGTCCCCGTCGGGCCGCATGCTTGACCTGCGGTGACCCGCGACCTACGGTCCCGCCGCCCTGGGTCGCACCGTCGACAGGAGGAACCATGCGGGCGAGACGACTGCTGTACCTGGCCGCCGGACTGGCGGTCCTGACCTCGGTGCTGAGTGGCTTACCGGCAGCCGCCCAGCACGGACCCGGCCCGGCCGGCACCCGGCTGTTCGTCCCGCCGGCCGATCCGAACGCGGTCAACCAGATCCGCCAACTCGTGCGTGACCACGACCTGCGCGACGCCGTCCTGCTGGCCAGGATGGTCACCACCCCGCAGGCGGTGTGGTTCACCAGCGGCACCCCGGACCAGGTCGAGCAGAACGTGGCCGGCACGATGGCGCGGGCCAGGCACCAGCACGCCGTGCCGACACTGGTGGCCTACGACATCCCCGGCCGCGACTGCGCCCAGTTCTCCGCGGGCGGCGCCCTGAACCAGGCCGCCTACCAGGCGTGGATCGACGGGTTCGCCGCCGGCCTCGGCGACGGCCGGGCCATCGTGATCCTGGAACCGGACGCGCTGGGCAACATGCCGTCCGACTGCGGCCTGCCGGCGTCGGTTTACCCGTTCACCAACGACGAGCGCACCGCCGAGATCAACTTCGCGGTGGACGCGCTGGCGGCCGACCCCAACGTCAGCGTGTACCTGGACGGCACGCACAGCGCGTGGCAGGCGGTGGGCACGATCACCCAACGGCTGCTGGCCGCCGGCGTGCAGCGGGCTCAGGGCGTCTACCTCAACGTGTCCAACTACCAGCCGACGGCCGAACTGATCGACTACGGCACCTGGATCTCCGACTGCATCGCGATCGTCACCGATCCGGCGAACCCGCTGTTCGGCAACCCGTCGGCGTGCGCCAGCCAGTACTTCCCGGCCACCCAGACCGACTTCAGCACGTGGCACCTGACCACCGAGTTCTACGCCGCGCACATGGGCGACGCGGTCGCCACCACCCATTTCGTGATCGACACCAGCCGCAACGGCCAGGGCCCGAACGACATGACCGCGTTCGCGAACCCGCCGTTCAACCAGCCGGCCGCCGTGATCGCGAAGCTGGCGTCGGGCAACTGGTGCAACCCGCCGAACTCCGGTCTCGGGCTGCGCCCGACCACCAACACGGGCACGCCACTGCTGGACGCCTACCTGTGGGTGAAGACGCCCGGCCAGTCCGACGGCCAGTGTGACGCGGCCGGTGGCGTGCGGGCCTGGGACTACAGCCTGTTCACCCAGCCCGGCTGGCCGACCACGGCGGCGGACCAGCAGGTGTTCGACCCGCTGTGGGGCATGAACGACCCGGCGGCGGGCGCGTGGTTCCCGCAGCAGGCCCTGCAGTTGGCTCAGGAGGCGAACCCGAGCCTGCTGGGCAGGTAGCGTCTCGACGGTGGGCCGCGGCGGCCGATCGCCGCGGCCCATCGGCATCGAGGGCTGATGCGGTTCCGGCCCCAGACCGCGAAGCCACTCAACGACCTGAGCCGCTACGACTGCGGCAGCTTCACCTTCCGCTTCACCGGTTTCGCCGACGGCGGCGGCACGACCGGACCGATGTCGCCGTCCGGTGCCTCGTCCAGGTCGACGATCACGGGTGCGTGGTCGCTCGGCCCCGTTCCCTTGCGCGCGTGGCGGTCCACCCACGCGGCCCGCACCCGGTCGGCTACCGGCGTGGTGGCCAGGACCAGGTCGATCCGCATGCCCAGGTCCTGGTGGAACATGCCGGCCCGGTAGTCCCAGTAGGTGAAGACGCGCTCGGTGGGCCAGCGGTCGCGCACCACGTCGTGCAGGCCGGCGCCGCGCAGGGCGGCCAGCGCCTCGCGTTCCGGTGGGGTGACGTGGGTCTGGCCGACGTACGCCTCGGGGTCGAACACGTCCGCGTCGGTGGGCGCGATGTTCATGTCGCCGCACACGACGGCGGCTTCCGGGTCGGCGGCGATCTGCTCGCGCAGGGCGGCCAGCCATTCCAGCTTGTAGCGGTAGTGGTCGGAGTCGGGCACCCGGCCGTTGGGCACGTACACCGAGTGCACCCGGACACCGCCGCAGGTCGCGGCCACCGCGCGGGCCTCCTGGTGCGGGAAGCCCGGCCCGCCCGGGATGCCGGTCACGACGTCGTCCAGGCCGACCTTGGACAGCAGCGCCACCCCGTTCCAGCGGGCCTCGCCGTGGGCGGCGACCTGGTAGCCGCGTTCGGCCAGAGCGCCGGCCAGCAGCGCCGCGAACGCATCGTCGGCGAGCTTGGTCTCCTGCAGGCAGACGACGTCCGGCTGCCGCTGGTCCAGCCACGGCAGCAACCTCGGCAGCCGCTGCTTCACCGAGTTGACGTTCCAGGTAGCGATACGCACGGCCCCACGGTAGCCGCAGGCACTTTGACGTGCTCCCCCAGCCTAAGAACTCCTAACAGAATGATCTTCAATGTGGTTCGATCATGTCGCATCGGGTGATCGTCTGAAGGGTGCGGGTGTGGCGCAGCGGAGGCCATGGGAGGTCGAAGACAGCCTATGGGAGTTGATCGAACCACTGTTACCGCA
>DATEPR010000419.1:0-12354 GCA_035273045.1 Pseudonocardiaceae bacterium
GAGGTGCACCGCGACGTCACCGGCCGCACCGTCCCTGGTCGCGCCGATCGCGGAGCGGATCACGTCCACGTCCACCACGCCCGACTCGGGGTCGACGACCGACCCGGCGACGGCCCTGGCCTCACCGGCCGCGTCGGCGGACGCGGTCGTGGCCAGGTCGCGCCACTCCCGCACGCCGAACAGCACCAACAGGACGACCACGGCGGCACCGGTCGCCAGCAGGGTGGCGCGCAGGACGGCCCGGCTCACCCTGGCGACACCAGCTTCAGGCCCACGCCGCGCACGGTGTGCAGGTAGCGGGGGTGGGCGGCGCTCTCGCCGAGCTTGCGGCGCAGCCACGACACGTGCACGTCGATCGTCTGGTCGTCGGAGACGTGCCGCTGCCGCCACACGTCGTGCAGCAGGTCGCGGCGGCTGACCACCGAGCCCGGCCGGGCCGCCAGGTAGGCCAGCAGGTCGAACTCCCGCCGGTTCAGCTCCAGGTCCCGCCCGTCCAGCCGGGCCACCCGCTGCCGCAGGTCCACGTGGAGGCCGCCGACCTCCAGCACGCCGTCCTGGTCGTCCGCCGGCCGGGCGGTGCGGCGCAGCAGCGCGGTGATCCGGGCGACCAGTTGCTCGCTGGAGAACGGTTTGACCACATAGTCGTCGGCGCCCGCGTTGAGCAGGTCGACCACCGACCGCTCGTCACCCCGCGCGGTGGCGATGATGACCGGCACGTTGGTCACGCCACGCAGCATCCGCAGGGCGGCCGCGCCGTCCAGATCCGGCAGGCCCAGGTCGAGGATGACGATGTCCGGGACCCGGTCGGCCACGGCCCGCAGCGCGTCCACGGCGGTGCCCAGGGCCGCCACCGCGAACCCCCGGTCGGTCAGCGCGTGCACCAGGGCCGCCTGCACCGCGGGGTCGTCCTCGACCAGCAGGATCTGTTGCATGGGCATCACGGTAGAGAACCGGGACAGCGCCCGGTACGGCCGTGACCGCTCGGTGATCTTGCCGTGCTAAGCGAACTGGCGCCGACTTTTAAGGTTCTCTTCGGGTAGCCGCTCCTACCCTTCCGCCGTGTCCGCAATTGTGCTCGACGGTCTGGGCAAGGTGTACGCCGACGGTACCCGTGCCGTGGACAACCTGAACCTGGAGATCCAGGACGGCGAGTTCCTGGTGCTGGTCGGCCCGTCCGGCTGCGGCAAGACGACGGCGCTGCGCATCATCGCCGGCCTGGAGGAGATCAGCGAGGGCACGGTGCGCATCGGCGACAAAGTGGTCAACCGGGTGCCGTCCCGGGACCGGGACGTCGCGATGGTGTTCCAGTCCTACGCCCTGTATCCGCACCTGAACGTGTTCGACAACATCGCGTTCGGGCTGACCCTGCGCAAGCTGCCGAAGGCGGAGATCAAGAAGCGGGTCGACGAGGTGGCCGAGGTGCTGGAACTGACCGAGTACCTGCACCGCAAGCCCAAGAACCTGTCCGGCGGCCAGCGGCAGCGGGTCGCCATGGGCCGGGCGATCGTGCGCGAGCCGCAGGCGTTCCTGATGGACGAACCACTGTCCAATCTGGACGCCAAACTGCGGGTGCAGATGCGGGCGCAGATCGCCAGGATCCAGCGGGACCTCGGCGTCACCACGGTCTACGTGACGCACGACCAGACCGAGGCGATGACCCTGGGGGACCGGGTCGCCGTGCTGCGCAAGGGCGTGTTGCAGCAGGTCGGCCCGCCGCAGGAGTTGTACGACCGGCCGGTGAACCTGTTCGTCGCCGGCTTCATCGGCTCGCCGGGCATGAACGTGCTGGCCGGCAAGCTGGAGACGGACGACGAGGGCCGCTACTGGACGGTGCTGGACACCCAGCGCCTGCTGCTGGCCGACACCGTGCTCCAGGACCGTCCCGCGCTCAAGGCGTACGTCGGCCGCGACATCATCGTCGGCATCCGCCCGGAGGACATGGAGGACGCCGAGATCGCCGGCCACGCCGATGGATTCGTCCTCAAGTCGGTGGCCGACCTGGTGGAGGCGATGGGTTCCGAGGTGCTGGTGCACTTCCCCGTGCAGGTCCGGCCGGCGCGCACCGACGAAACGGACGAACTGTACGACGAGGGCTTCCTGATCGCACTGCCCGAGGCCAGCCGGCAGGACGTCACCACGCTGGTCGGCCGGTTCAGCCCGCGCACCAGGGTCTTCGAGGGCCAGTCGGTGACCGTCCGGGTGGACACCGCTCGCCTGCACTTCTTCGACCCGGAGACCGGGCTGTCGATCTGGCACGACTGACCGACCACGAACCTGCAAACGACCGCCAAAACGGGAACTGAGGAGTACATCGATGTACCGCAAGGGTTTGGGCATCGCAGCGGCGGCTGGGGTGATCGCGCTGAGTCTGGCCGGATGCAGTTCCGGCTCGTCGTCGCCGTCGTCGTCGGCACCCGCGCCGAAGCAGGACCTGAAGGGCCAGACGATCCAGGTCGCCGGGATCTGGTCCGGTGACGAGCAGAAGGACTTCGAGCAGGTGCTGCAACTGTTCGAGCAGCAGACCGGCGCCACGGTGCAGTTCACGTCGGACGGCGACAACCTGCCCACGGTGCTGCAAACCAAGATCGCCGGCAAGAACCCGCCGGACGTCGCGATGCTCGGCCAGCCAGGGTCGATCGCCCAGTTCGCCAAGGAGGGCGCGCTCCAGCCGCTGCCCACGGACGTGCAACAGGCCGTCGCCGCCCACCAGGCGCCGGCGTGGAGCCGGTTCGCCACCGTCAACGGCAGGCCGTACGGCGTGTACTTCGACGCCGCGGACAAGTCGGTGGTCTGGTACAACACCAAGGCGTTCGACTCGGTGGGCGCCCAGCCACCGAAGACCTGGCAGCAGTTCGTCACCCTGTCCGGCCAGTTGGCCGACGCCGGCGTCACGCCCATGTCGATCGGCGCCGGTGACGGCTGGGTGCTCACCGACTGGTTCGAGAACGTCTACCTACAGACCGCCGGCCTGCCCAACTACAACGCCCTGGGCGCGCACAAGATCAAGTGGACCGACCCGAGCGTCACGAAGGCGCTGCAACTCCTCCAGCAGTACTTCAAGCAGAGCAGGCTGATCGCCGGTGGCCAGTCCGGCGCGTTGCAGACCGACTTCCCGACGTCCGTGGTGAACACGTTCAAGACCAAGTCGAAGGCCGCGATGGTCTACGAGGGCGACTTCGTGGCGACCGCGATCCAGTCCAGCACCCCGGCCAAGGTCGGCACCGACGCCAAGATCTTCCCGTTCCCGCAGGTCGGCACCACCCCGGGCGGTGTGGAGACCGGTGGTGACGCCGCCGTGGCGTTCAACAACAAGAAGTCGACGATGGAACTGCTGAAGTTCCTGGCCAGCCCGCAGGCCGGCGCCATCTTCGCCAAGACCGGCGGCTTCCTGTCGCCGAACAAGGACATCCCGCTGTCGGACTACCCGAACGACATCACCCGCACCATGGAGCAGCAACTGCGCAACGCGGGCAACGACATCGTGTTCGACATGTCCGACCAGGCCCCGCCGACGTTCGGCGCCACCAAGGGCTCCGGCGAGTGGAAGGACCTCCAGGACTTCCTGGCCAACCCGAACAACATCGCCGGCACCGAGCAGAAGCTGGAAGCCGACGCCACCAAGGACTACACCACCTCGTGAGGCAGGGCTCGCCGTGACTCAACTCGTCGCGACACCTGGAGCGGACGAGGGTGGCCTGCTCAGGGGGCAGGCCACCCCTCAGCCCTCCCGCCACCGCGGCACGGACGGGCGGTCGGACACCCCGAAGTGGCTGATCGCCCTCTACCTGGCGCCCGCGGTGCTGCTGCTGGCCGTGTTCATCGGCTACCCGGTGGTCTACTCGATCATCCGGAGCCTGTTCGACCAGCGCGGCTCCTCGTTCGTCGGGCTGCACAACTACGCCACCGTGTTCACCGACCCGGACACCAGGACGGCGCTGCGCAACAACCTGATCTGGGTGCTGGTCGCGCCGGCGTTCGTCACCGGGCTGGGCCTGATCTTCGCGGTGCTGACCGAGCGGATCCGGTGGGCGGTGGCGTTCCGGATGGTGCTGTTCATGCCGATGGCGATCTCCCTGTTCGCCTCCGGCATCATCTTCCGGCTGGTGTACCAGGAGGACCCCGGCCTCGGCCTGGCCAACGCCGTCACCGTGGGCGTGCACGACATCTTCGCCGCGCCGTCGGAGTATCCGGGCGTGCAGCCGAGGCCGTCCGGCCAGCTCAGGTCCACATCGGACGGTTTCACCACGGCCGGCCCGGTCTCCCCGGGCAGCGTCCTGGACATCCCGATGGTGGGGGAGACGCCGGGCAGCCTGCCCAAGCAGGCCGTCGTCGCCACACCGGTGCGGGCCAGGCCGGGTGCCGTGTCCGGTGTGGTGTGGCTGGACATCGCGCTGGGCAGCAAGCCCGGCCAGCTCGGCCACGGCAAGCGTGGCATGCCGGGAATCACCGTGCAGGCGATCCGCGACGGCACCGTCGTCGCCACCGCGACCACCGGTGACGACGGCGCGTTCACCATCCCCGATCTCGGGCCGGGCAGCTATCAGGTGCGAATGCCGGCGAAGGACTTCGCGCAGCCCTTCGACGGTCTGACCTGGCTCGGCCCGACCCTCGTCACACCCGTCATCATCTCGGCCTGGGTGTGGATCACCACCGGTTTCGCGATGACGTTCATCGCGGCCGGCCTGGCCGCCATCCCGCGCGACGCTCTGGAGGCGGCCAGGGTGGACGGCGCCACCGAGTGGCAGGTGTTCCGCAGGGTCACCGTGCCGCTGCTCGGGCCGGTCCTGCTGGTGGTGCTGGTCACCCTGGTCATCAACGTGCTGAAGGTGTTCGACCTGGTGTTCGTCATCCCGCCGGGCTCCACCCAGCCGGACGCGAACGTGCTGGCACTCCAGATGTGGCAGGTGGCGTTCGGTCCGGGCAGCGGTGGCGACCTCGGCCAGGGCAGCGCCATCGCGGTGATCCTGTTCCTGGTGGTCATGCCGGCGATGCTGTTCAACATCCGACGATTCCGGCGGGAGCGCAGATGACGGCGGTGAGTGCCGACTTCCTGGTGGCCGGCGTGGCCGGTGCGCCGAAGCGGGGCGTGCTGACCAGGGTGGCGGGCCTGCTGGGCTCCGGTTTCGTCCGGTTCCTGCTGCTCCTGATCGCGCTGCTGTGGCTGGTGCCGATCTTCGGCCTGTTCGCGTCGTCGCTGCGCGGCGAGGTGGACAACGCCACCACCGGCTGGTGGACGATCTTCACCGTTCCCGCGCAGTTGACCGTGCGCAACTACCGGGACCTGGTGCAGAACGCCACCATCATGCACTCGCTGCTGAACACCGTGTTCATCTCGGTGCCGGCGACCGTGCTGGTGATCGGGATCGGCGCGCTCGCCGCGTACGCGCTGGCCTGGATGCGGTTCCCCGGGCAGGACTGGCTGATGGTGGTCATCGTCGGCCTGCTCGTGGTGCCCATCCAGGTGGCGCTGATCCCGATGGCCACCCTCTACGGCGACCTGGGCATCTTCGGCTCGCTGATCGGCGTGATCCTGTTCCATGTCGCGTTCGGACTGCCGTTCGCGGTGTTCCTGCTGCGCAACTTCTTCGCCGGCATCCCGGCCGACCTGCTGGAGGCGGCCCGGATGGACGGTGCCCGGGAGTGGCGCATCTTCTGGAAGGTGGTGCTGCCGATCGGCCTGCCGGCGATCGCGTCGCTGGCCATCTTCCAGTTCCTGTGGGTGTGGAACGACCTGCTGGTGGCCCTGGTGTTCGCCGACCCGTCGGCGCAGCCGATCACCGTGGCGCTCCAGTCCCAGTTGCGCGCCTTCGGGACCAACGTGGACGTTCTGGCGACGGGCTCGTTCGTGTCGATGATCGTCCCGCTCGCGGTGTTCTTCGGGTTCCAGCGGTTCTTCGTGCAGGGGGTGCTGGCCGGCTCCACCAAGTGACGGTCTCCTGGCAGTTTGCTGTGTGTTCGGCCGGTCCGGGAGTATTCGGCCACGCTGGGACGTAGGACAGGCGTGGGCACCACCCTGACGGCCCTGGTCAGCCGCTCACCGGCCTGCTGGTGTCGCTGGCCGCCGCGGCCGGGCTCGGCGTCGGCGGCAGCGTGGTGGCCAAGCGCACCCAGCGGGCCAGGGCCGTCGCCGCGCGGACGCTGGACGAGGAACCGCTCGCCGCCTGACTCCCCTGCCATGTGCCAGGATGAACGCCATGACTGGGGATGACGTCCCGTCGCTGGTGGACTGGGCCGGGGGACCGGAAGCGTTGACACGGATGGTGAACGCCTTCTACGACCGGGTGGAACGCGACGACCTGATCAGCCCGTTCTTCCCGGGCGGCGTGAGCACCACCCACCGGGAGCACGTCAGCGCGTGGTGGATCGAGGTGTTCGGCGGCCCGGCCGACTACACCGACAAGCTCGGCGGCTACGAGAACATGCTGGCCCACCACCGCGGGCTGGGCATCACGCCGGAACAGCGCCTGCGCTTCGCCACCCTGATGAGCCTGGCCGCGGACGACGCCGGCCTGCCGGCCGACCCGGAGTTCCGGGCCGCGCTGATCGGCTACCTGGAGTGGGGCACCCGCATCGCCCTGGCCAACTCGCAGCCCGACGCGCACCCGATGGAGCACGCCCCGGTGCCGCGCTGGGGTTGGGGTGTGGCCCCGCCGTACCAGCCCTAGCGATACGCCGGCGGCGCCAGGCTGCTGAGCAGTCCCTCGCAGCTGCGCACCACGGTCCGGGCCGCCGCGCGTTGTGCCGCGCCGAGCAGTGGGCTCTCCGCCTGGGCGCGCCACTGGCCGAGTTCGTCGTAGAGGGCGTTGCGCACGTCGTCCGGCGCCGCGTCGGCGGGCAGCCCGAGCCGGTCGGTGATCCCGGTGCCCAGCCCGCCGGCCAGCCGTTCCGCCGTGTCCGCCAGGGCGCCGGGCAGGGTGATCCGCCCGGTGCGCAACGCGGACAGCAGCCGTAGTTCGGCGATGTCGTGCGCACCGGCCAGGGCCCGTTCCGCCGCCGCGGCCAACTGGCCGGACCCCGGCCGGGGTTCGCCGCGCAGCACGACGTTCAGCCCGGCCAGCGCCGACCGCCCGCGCAGCACGTCGGCACGTTCGGTGAAGAACGAGGCGATCGACTCGCGCAGGTCGGACAGGCCGCTGCGCTGCACCAACTGGCCGGCCAGCCCGGCCTGGGTGTCCGCGCCGCGCCGGATCAGCGTGCTGGCCAGGCGGATGCCGAACACGCCGAACCGGTCCAGCAGTTCGACCCGCGCGTCGGTGGCGAGCCGCACCGGCAGTTCCGCGGCGACGAACCGGTCGGCGGACAGCAGGTAGCCGTCCAACTCGGCCCTGGCGATCCCGGCCAGGGTGCGCAGCGCGGCGAACTCGTCCTCGCGCAGTGTCCGCCCGGCCTGGCCGAGCAGCCCGGCCACCGCGATCACGTTCTGGCACACCGCGTGCACGGCGGCGTCGGCACGCCGCCGCCGGGCGATCTGCTTGGCCGACGACAGCGCGTCGATCCGGCCGGCGCCCAACTCGTCCGCTCTGGTCAGTGCCAGCACGGTGGTGACCGCACCGGCCGGGTCACCGGCCTGGGCGGCGCGCAACCGGGCCAGGTCACCGTCCGACGGGTCGCGGGTGGCGTAGACGATCGCGTCGACCGTGCCGGCCAGCCAGTCGGCGGACGTGCCGGCCGGCGTGTCGATCAGCGCCATGTCCCGCAGGCCGCGGGCCGGCCACTCGACGACCACCCGTTCCACCTGTTCCGGCTGCCACTGCCGCAGGTCCATGTGCAGCCGCCGGTCCCGCCGCGCCACCGGCACCGGCACGGCCTCCGCACCCGGCGGGAACACCACGGCCGCCGGCTCGGCCCCGTCCAGGTACCAGGCGAACACGCCCACGCCGCCACCCACCTCGATGGGCGCGATGTGTTCCCCGGCCAGGGCGTTCACCAGCGTCGACTTGCCGACCCCCGAGTCACCGGCGACCGCGATGCGCAGCGGGTCGGCCAGCCGCTCCAGGCAACCGACCAGCCACCGCGACGCCCTCGGGCTGTCCCGGTACAACTCGGCCGCCGACGCCAGCAGCTGCCACGCGATGTCGGCCAGGCTGGGCTGGCCGGTCACGCCGACAGTTCCAGCCCCGCGGTCGCCGGTTGCGCCACAGTCCGCTGGCTGGCCAGCGCGACCGCCCTGCGGTGCAGGCCGACCAGCGCCTCCAGTTGCCCGGTCAGCGCCTGGCGCCGCCGTTCCCGCTCGGCCGCCGCGACCTGCCCGGCCTGCCGCGCGGCCCGGCTGCTCTCGGTGATCCGCGCGGCCAGCTCGTCCGCGCGCTCGCCGATGTGGTCGCGCAGCACACGCTGCACGTGCCGGCTCAGTTCCTTGGCTTCCTTGCTACAGGCCAGGAAGAAGTCGTCGATGTGCCGCTGGGCGGTCGCCTTCGCCGCGGCCTGCCGGCGGCGCAGCCGGGCATCGCTCTCGTCCTTGATCGTCTTGCCGCCGAACGCCGCGCCCGCGCCGAGTGAGATCGCGTTGATCAGCGGGAGCCCGGCGAGGCTGGTGATCAGGCCGAACATGATCACGCCGCCGTACGAGCCGCGCAGTCCGGTGAAGATCTTCTGCCCGGCACCGAACGATTCCAGCCGCGGGATGTCCAGTTCGCCGATCGCGTCCACCGGGTCGGCCATTCCGGCCAGCAGTTCGTCGGCCGGTCCCACACCGCGGTCGGTGGGGAAGCTCGCGATCACCCGGTCGGCCACCCACTGGCAGCGGGCGATCAGCCAGCCCAGGTTGATCTCGGCGGCCTCGTTCAGGCTGTCCCGCAGCCACTCGTCGAACGACTCCCACGCCGTCCTCGGGTCGGCCTCGTCGAACATCCGGTCCACCTCGCGGAGGATCCGCCGGGTCCGGTCGCGCAGGTCGTGCTCCACGTCGACGATCAGGTCGGTCATCTGGTCGGCCAGCACGGTCTGGCAGCGGGTGGTCAGCCTGCGCAGCTCGTTCATGGCGCGCTGCGCGTCGGCCAGTTGTGCCTCCACGTCCGGCGTCCTGGTCACCACGGGTGTGGCGATGGCGGTGCGCACGTCGGTGGCCAGGGCCTGGATCGCGTGCCCGCACGCCACGCCGACGGCTCGCGGCGCCACCTCCTCCGACTTCGCCGCCACCTGCCGCTGCAGGAAGCCGATCAGTTCCGGGAAGCCGGACTCGGCGTTGATCGCGGTGTCGCCCTGCTGCGCGGCGACCATCCGCAGCGCGGCGGAAATCGGGATCTGCCTGGCCGGCACCCTGGCACCGGACAGCAGTTCCAGGTTGCGTTCGGCCACCTGTCGCCAGCGCGGCACCAGGTCGATCTTGGTCAGGGCCACGACGACGTTCGGGCAGACCCCGCTGATCCTGGCCAGCAGCTCCAGTTCGGCGCCGGACAGCTGCGCCGTGGCGGCGGACGCGAACAGCACGGTGTCGGCCTGCTCGGCCGCGGCCATCGTGCGGGTCGTGTCGTCCGCCCGGCCGGCGCCCACCGGCGGGGTGTCGATCAGCACCAGGCCGTCGGCTAGCAGCTTGCGCGGTATGCCGATCTCGGCCCGCACCACGTGGCCGCTGTGGCCGCGCCTGCTGACCTGGCGGCTCACCTCGTCGATCGGCACGTCGACGCGCTCGGCGTGGGCGGGCGGCCCGGCGATCGCCCGGGGCGACATGGCGCCGGGATCGGTGACCAGCGACGCGGAGGGCGACTCGGCGTGCTGCACCACGGTCGGCGCGGTGGTGGTGAGGTCGTCCCCGACCGCGCACACCGGGGCGTTCACCAGCGCGTTGATCAGCTGGCTCTTGCCCTGGTTCAGCAGCCCCAGCACGAGCACCCGCAGTCCCGGAGCCAGCAGCCGGCCCCGCTTGCGCCGCAGGCCGTGGGCCAGGTCCGGACGGCGCTGTTCGTTGCACGCGGTGATCGTGTCGTCGAGCACAGTGAGCCACGGCGGTGCTGTCACCCGATGAAGTGTGCCGTGTCCACCCTTTCGGGCGAAATAGGGGCTGGGTCCGTCCACGGCAAGACGGACCCAGCCCCGGCAATCGCTCGTCCGAGCGATAGGTCAGAACAGTGACGGCAGGTGCAGGTCGCTGGTGACGTGGCTCAGCTCGCCGGTCACGTCGCCGTGGTCGACCGCGCCCAGCAGCCCACCGGTGGCGGAGCTGCCCGTGACGTCGGACACGGCGCTGTGCGACGCGACGCTGCCGACGGTGTCGGACACGGAGTTCTCCACAGTCGACACGCCATGCGTGGGGTCGGCGACCGTGCCGGTCACGGTGTGGGTCACGGTGTTCACGGCCTGGGACGGGTCGGCCGCCGAGCCGGTCAGCGGGGCGGTGACCTGGTCGACGATGCCCTGCACCGGGCCGAGCGCGTGCGACACGTCGCCGGTCGGCAGCTGGTTCGCCACGTCGCCCAGCGGGCCGCTGTGCACCTGCTCGGCGACACCGCCGACGGCGTTCTGCGCGTCCGCGGCGACCTGCGGCACGGCCTGGCCGGCCAACTCGCTCGCCGGGGCGGGCAGCGCCTGGGTGACGGCCATGGCGTACGAGTCGGCGGTGCCGGTCAGCGCGGTCATCATGCCGGCCGGGTCGCTGAGCGCACCGGCCAGCGCGGTCGGGTTGGCCAGGGCGCTCGTGGTGAGCTCGGCGGCGCTGGTCGCGATGTTGGACGCCATCGTCGTCGAGTTGCTGAGCGAGCTGGTCATCGCGTTGCCGTCCAGCATGTCGGTCACGTCGCTGAACGACGAGAAGCCGCTGGGCAGGCCACCACTGACGCCGTCCAACCCGGGCACGGTGAACACGCCGCTGCCGGTGCCGGCCATGCCGTTGTCGGCCATGGTCACGGTGAGACCGTGCTCCATGTCGCCGGCGACCTGACCGAAGTCCTCGCCCAGCGGGCTGATGAGGTCTCCGGCGGCGAGGACGCCGTTGCTGCCGGCGGCGATGTGCATCGCGCCGGTCGAGTCGTCATTACCGAGGGCGCCAGCCACGTCCAGCGCCGGCATGCCGCCGAGCGCCTGCGTGACGAACTGCAGTTGTTGGATCGCACCGAGCTGACCCGGGTCGACCGAGTCGATCGGGAGCTGGCTGAGTGCCGCGTCCAGCGCGTCGGCATGGGCCGGGACCATGTCGATCACCAGCGGGATGACCTCCTGGACGTCCGCCGCGCTGATGTCGCTCAGGCCGGCGTGGTCCAGCACGGCCGCCGGGTCCTGCTCGAACGCGGCCAGGGCCTGCGAGTCGCTGAGCAGGTTGAGCACGAAGTCGTGCAGGGTTTGGTCGGCTTGCTCCATCAAAGGGGGTTCTCCTCACACAGTGATCAGGTCCGAAGTTTCTCGGTACGAACGGTGCAGTCGTATCGAGGCCGAAGCTAGGCCGGACAGGGCCGGTGAGCATCGGGGATAACTCCCTGTATCCAACGATCCCCCTATAGGGGCGAGCGGTACCGCACAATAGGGGATTAGGGGCGCATACCTACTGGCAGGTTGGCTGCGTTCGTCACCTTTGGTACGAACAGGTGAGCAAGCCGTCACCTTCACGGGGGACGGCCGTTTGCATAGCTGGGGGACGCCACACCAGCCGGCCAGAAACGAGGTAGCGCCTGTATGCCATACGTCCTCGGGATCGACGTTGGCACCAGTCGCACCAGGGCGGCGGTCTGCCGGGACAACGCGGCGGGCTGGTCCGCCCCGGTGCCGGTCCCCCTGGGCACCCGTGAGCCCGGGGTGCCCACCGTCGTCTACCTCGCCCCCGACCGGTCGGCCCTGGTGGGCGAGCAGGCCGAACGCCACGCGGCGAGCGACCCCATCAGGGTGGCCCGCGGTTTCCCCGGCCGCGTCGGCGACGACGTGCCGCTGGTGCTCGGCGGCGTGCAGTGCTCCCCGCAGGAACTGACCGCCGTGCTGGTCCGGTGGGTGGTGGACCGGGTGGCCGAGCACGAGGGCGCCATGCCGGACGCCGTGGTCGTCACCCATCCGGCCGACTGGGGCGGCCACCGCAAGGCGTTGCTGCACCACGAACTGGTCCGCCAGGGCCTGCCCGACGTCACCCTGCTCGCCGAACCGATCGCGGTCGCCGAGAGCTGCCCGGCCGGGCAGGTGGGGGTCGGTGACGCACTCGCCAGCTACGGCCTGGGCGCCGGCAGCGCCACCGCGGCCGTGGTGCGCCGGACACCGGCCGGCACGTTCGAACTGCTCGCCGACGCGGGCGGCGCCGACGCCGTCGGCGGCGGCCACTTCGACGACGCCGTCGTCGAATGCGTGCGCGCCCGACTGGGCCGCGGCGCGCTGGACGACGTCGACCCCGCCGACCCGCAGGCGTGGCTGGCGATGGCCCGGCTGCGCGGCATGTGCACC